>CAVBAZ010000308.1:0-2630 GCA_963593515.1 Bacteroidaceae bacterium | reverse complement strand
GGTTTTTGCGCTCTTTTTCGGGGTGTTCGCGATTCTTACTTTGTTTCAAACTTCGCAGCCTCCCATTTTATAGTCAAGGATCTCGCAGAAGCTCTTTTTGCTGAGCCGCACCAGGCCCATGGCAAACTTGGACTGCCGCACACGGACCTTATCCCCGTTTCTCAGGGAAAACGCCTTGCCGCCGTCAGCGGAGAGATACACGAACTTCCGGTTGGCGTCCGCCGCCTCAATGGTGATCACATGCTCCGGCGACAGCACATAGGAGGTCGCGCGGGTGGAATGGGGGCAGATGGGCGTGATCAGCAGGTTCCGGGCCGTAGGCTCCACGATGGGGCCGCCGGCAGCCATGGAATAGCCGGTGGAGCCGGTAGGCGTGGAAACCACCACGCCATCGCCGGTGACCTTAGTCAGGCGGCCCTCCTCTGTAAAGATATCCAGCCTTACGACCCTTGCCACAGAACCCTTTGACACCACCGCGTCGTTGAGGGCGATGTTGCTGTATACGGCATTGCCGCCCCGGAAGATGGTCACATCCAGCATCATGCGGGACTCCACCACAAAGTCCCAGCTTTGCAGGTCACGCAGGCGCTCCAGCTCGTTGGCCTCCAGCTCCGACATGAAGCCGAGACTGCCCAGATTGATGCCCAGCACCGGCACATTGTGCAGCGCCGCCGTGCGGCTCAGGTGCAGGATGGTACCGTCGCCGCCGAAGGCGATTATCAGATCGGCGGCCTTGATTTCCTGCTGCAGCTGCCGCACCGGTACGCCCAACTCGTCGCCGTAGCCGTCCCGGTGGAAGGGCAGGCACACCACCGTCTCAAAGCCGATGCTCTCCAGAATGGCCTTGGCGTCCTTGGCCACCTTCAGTTCACTGTCCCGATAGGGATTCGGGCATAGGATCACTTTCTTTTTCACTGCGCTTCCCCCTCCTTTAATGTCTCATGGGATGCTGTCACCACAGCGCGCAGGTCGATGGCCGCGTCCTGTTCGTCGGATTTGCGAAGGTATCCCAGATATTCGATGTTCCCCTCCGGCCCGCGGATGGGAGAGTATGTAATGCCAAGCACCGTAAAGTGGTTTTCCTTTGCGTGCTCCAAAAAATGCTCCAGCACCTCCAGATGGACGGCGGCGTCCCGGACGACGCCTTTCTTGCCCACCTTTTCCCGGCCCGCTTCAAACTGGGGCTTGATAAGGCATGCCACCTCGCCGCCCTCGCGCAGCAGCGGGTACAGCGCCGGGAAAATCAGCTTCAAAGAAATAAAGGACACGTCGATGGATGCAAAATCCAGCGGCTCCGGCACCTGCTCGGTGGTCAGCGTCCGGGCGTTGGTCTTTTCCAGACACACCACCCGGGGATCGGTGCGCAGCTTCCACGCCAGCTGGTTGGTGCCCACGTCCACGGCGTACACCTTTTTTGCGCCGTTTTGCAGCATGCAGTCGGTAAACCCGCCGGTGGAGGAGCCGATATCGGCGCAGGTCATGCCCTCCAGTACGATGGGCCACGTCTGCATGGCCTTTTCCAGCTTCAGGCCGCCCCGGCTCACATACCGTAGCGTCTTGCCCCGCACCTCGATATGGGCATCGTTGGGAACCGCCGTACCCGGCTTGTCCACCTTCTGGTTGTTGACGTACACGATGCCCGCCATGATGGTGGCCTGCGCCTTTTGGCGGCTCTCCTGCAAGCCCTGCTCCACCAGAAGAACGTCCAGTCTCGTCTTATTGCTCATGGCACGCCTCCTTCAACGCCGCCGCCACGCTCGCCGCGTCCAGTCCACACTGGGCGTACAGCTGCGGCACGCTGCCGTGACAGGGGATGGTGTCCCCCAGATTCTTCAAAAACAGCTTGTCCGGCGCACAGCCCTGCTGGGCCAAAATAGCCGTCAACCGCTGACCTACGCAGCCGCTGCCCACGCAGTCCTCCAGCACCAGCAGGCGCTTCTCGTGGCCCAGCGCCGCCAGCACCTCGCCATTGCGCAGCGGCGCGATGGCGTTCAGCTTCACCACACGGGCCTCGATGCCCGCCTGATGCAGCAGCTCCGCCGCCGCCAGCGCTTCGTTGATCAAAATGCCGTAGGTCAGGATGGTGCAGTCGCTTCCCTGCCGCAGCTCCGTAAAGGTCTCGCTGCCGCAGCAGCCCCGGTACGCGCCCTCCCCGCCACGGGGATAGCGGACGGCCACCGGGCCGGTCAGCTCAAATACCGCACGCCGCAGCATCTGCCGCAGCTCGGCAAAGCTGGCGGGACAAAGCACCGTCATATGGGGCACTTGGGCCAGATACAGCGCGTCAAAGCAGCCGTGATGGGTCTCGCCGTCGGCGCCCACAAGGCCCGCCCGGTCAACGCCCAGCACCACATGCAGGCCGTCCAGCGCCACATCCTGCATCAGCTGGTCATAGCCCCGCTGCAAAAAACTGGAATACACCGCGAACACCGGCAAAAGGCCCTGCTTGGCCATGCCGCCCGCCATGGAAACGGCGTGCCCCTCGGCGATGCCCACGTCAAAGAGCCGCTTGGGGTATTTCCGGGCAAACTCCGTCAGGCCGGTGCCCTCCTGCATAGCGGCGGTGATGGCGCACACGCGGTCATCCTCCCCCGCAAGCGCGGTCAACTCCGCGCCGAACACATGGGAGA
>CAVBAZ010000307.1:0-8587 GCA_963593515.1 Bacteroidaceae bacterium | reverse complement strand
GTGCAGCAGGAAGCCATGTACGTCATGGGCGACACGCTGTTCTCTTCCATCCGGTTCCCCGATGAGCGAAAGGCGTGGCTGTTTACCCTGTGCGCCCACAAGCTGCTGTTCCTGATCCGGGAAAATCAGGGCGGCGGGCTGAACGACCTGTATTGCTCGGCGGCGTTGTACCGCATCTATCAGTTTATCGTCCGGTATGAGACCGACAACGGCCCCTTCCGCTTCACCCGTCGGCAGAAGGTGGCCTTCTTCCCCGGAACCTTCGACCCCTTCACCCTGTCCCACAAGGCGCTGGCCTGCACCATCCGTGACATGGGGTACGAGGTGTTTCTGGCGGTGGACGAGTTCTCGTGGTCGAAAAAGACCCAGCCCAGCCTGATCCGCCGGAGGATCGCTTCCATGTCGGTGGCAGACGAGTTCCACGTTCACCTGTTCCCCTATAACATCCCCGTCAACATCGCCAATCCCGGCGACCTGCGGCGACTGAAGGACATGTTCGCCGGACGGGAGCTGTATCTCATCGTGGGCTCCGACGTGATCCACGGGGCGTCCTCCTATAAGGCGGCCCCCAGTCCTGATTCCGTCCACAGCATGAACCACATCGTGTTCCGCCGGGTCTCCGCCCTCCACGGGGAGGAGCGGGACGTGGATGCCGACGTGGGCATGATCACCGGCAAGGTGGTGCAGCTGCAATTGCCCTCCCAGCTGGAGGACATCAGCTCCACCCGTATCCGGGAAAACATCGATATGAACCGGGATATCTCCCACCTGATCGACCCGGTGGTGCAGGAGTATATCTATCAGCGGGGACTCTATCTGCGTGAGCCGCAGTATAAGCCGCTGCTGTCCCCCGGCACGCTGCGCTTTGACGAGACGGAGCCGGAGGAGCCGCTGCTGACGGAGCTGCGGGCGCTGGACCTGCCGCCTGCCGCCGCTGAGGGCATCCGCCGCCGGGGCGAGCGGATCATGACGCTGCGCAGCGGCGAGACATTGCTGTGCGCCGCATCCTTCAGCCAGCGCCGTACCCGTGAGCTGCTGTCCCTGCTGGGGGATCCGGCACGGGTCAACGATGTGCGGGGCATGGCTTCCGGTAAGCTCCTGTGTCTGACGGGCCTGTACGGCGGCGACACGGAATCCCTGCAGCTGCTGCTGACGCAGCTGTTTGCCCAAGCCATGGAGCAGGACTGCCTGTGGGCGCTGTTCGCGGCGCTGGACGCGCCGGCAAGCCCGGCGGCGGACGATCTGCTGCGGCAGCAGGGTCTGCACCCGGTGCGGCCCGGCGATCCCTCACTGCTGCTGGCGGACATGAGCGCCCCGGTGGTGTTCCTGCAAAACGTGGAGACCGCCATCAAGCCGCCCTTCAGCGGCGACGGCGCGGTGCTGTCCGCCATCCATCAGGCCCGTCGGCGGTTCAAGCTGGGACTGGTAGACCTGTATCCCGGACGGCTGATCTTCACCATCTCCTCCCAGCTGGTGCTGCACCGGCTGGTGGAAAAGATCACCGCCCTGAACGGCGTGCCCATGATCCCCACCAAGCCCCGCGTGCTGGGCCCCTATATGTGCGTGCCCTTCGGCAAGCTGCTGCGGCGGGCCGCCATCCCCAACACCGTCACCAAGACCATCCACACCGACAAGGTGTTTGCCGCCGACCGGCGCACCCAGCATATCGGAGCCTTCCCCGGCTATGCGCCGCTGGCGGATCAGATGCGGGTGGTGCACTCCTTCCGCCGACCAGTGATCCTGGTGGACGACCAGCTCCATACCGGCCGCCGCATCGGCGTGCTGGATCCGCTGGCCCGGGAGCAGCAGGTGGAGATCAAGGAGGTGCTGGTGGGCATCCTGTCCGGCCAGGGCCGTGATCTGGCCCAGCAGCTGGGCCGGGATGTGGATTATGTGTATTTTGTGCCCAATCTGCGGGCATGGTATGTGGAGTCCACCCTGTATCCCTTTATCGGCGGCGACACGGTGGAGCACCCCGACATGGAGCGCTCCGGCTTACAGCCGTCGGTGAACCTGATACTGCCCTATGTCTATCCGGAGCACCTGCGCCAGTGCGGCGCGGGCGCGGCCTATACCTTCTCCCGCACCTGCATCGAGAATACCCTGTATATCATCGAGGCGCTGGAGACCGCCTACCGCCGGGTCTATGCCCGCAGCCTGACGCTGCGGCGGCTCAGCGAGACGGTGGTGCTGCCCCTGTGCCCCGACAAGGGCCGGATGCGGTACAGCCTTGACGGCGCGGTGTCCGATTATCTCCGTGACGATCTGGAGACGCTGCGGCGGCTGGAGAACCTGTTCCGGTAAAAGGAGGAACCATCATGTATCAATACGAGGAAAACGGACAGTATTTCGTGTCCTGTGAGCCGCTGCCTCTGACGGCAGCGGAGACTGCCAAGGGCCAGCCCATCTTTCTATACCGCCGCGCCCCGGAGAGCGGCCGCGCCGCCTTCTCCGCCACGGACCTTTCCCAGCTGACGGCGGCGAAAGAGGATGTGTCGTGGCTGGACAGCCGCCGCATCGCCGTGACGCAGGCACCGCCCATTGAAGCGGCGGAATGGCTGACCGGCGGCCTGCGGGCGGTGAACTTCGATCATCCCCGCTGGCGGGAGATGGCGGCATGGCAGCCCAAAGCGGGCAAAAAGCGCGTCCACATTCTGGCCATCGGCGATGTGGGCAGCACCATCGCCATGGGGCTGAAGCTGCTGGGCGGCGATACGGTGTCCGCCATCGGCA
Source organism: Bacteroidaceae bacterium (assembly GCA_963593515.1). Taxonomy (GTDB): domain Bacteria; phylum Bacillota; class Clostridia; order Oscillospirales; family Oscillospiraceae; genus Vescimonas. The sequence continues at coordinate 5,854 of CAVBAZ010000307.1, read as the reverse complement.
TCTGCGACATCAACGAAGCCGCCACCAAGCGCTGGGAGTTTGAGCTGAATCAGGTGACGCTGCCGTGGCAGTATGACGCCATGCCCCCGGTGGAGATCGTGCCGCAGGAGACGCTTTTCGACTGTGATGCCTTTCTGTTCGTGGCGTCCAAGGGCATCCCCGCCGTGGGCAGCGGCGTGAAGGATGTGCGGATGGCCCAGTTCGAGGCCAACCGGGGACTGGTGGAGCTGTACGCCCGCAAGGCGCGGGAGGCACAGTTCCGGGGACTCTTCTGCGTGATCTCCGATCCGGTGGATCCCCTGTCCCGTGCGGCGCTGCTGGCCTCCAACCGGGACGAAAACGGCGTGTACGACGGCATGGGTCTGCTGCCCCAGCAGGTGCAGGGCTACGGCCTTGGCGTCATGAACGCCCGCGCCGCCTACTACGCCAAGCAGGACGAACGGTTTGCCGCCTTTTTGACGGAGGGACGGGCCTTCGGCCCTCACGGCAGCGGCCTTGTCGTCGCCAACTCCATCGAGCACTATGACGATGAGTTGTCCCGCCAGCTGACGGAGCTGGCATTGACGGCCAACCTGAAAATGCGGGAGCTGGGCTTCAAGCCCTATGTGGCCCCGGCGCTGTCCTCGGCGGCCATCAGCGTACTGCTGGCGCTGCGGGGTGAATGGCACTACGGCAGCGTGTGTCTGGGGAACATTTTTATGGGCGTGAAGAACCGCTATACCCCCACGGGGCTGGAAACGGAGGACATTCCCCTGCCGGACGCGCTATTCAACCGGCTGGAGGAGACGCAGGACATCCTCCGCGCCATTATTTGAGAAGGAGGCAGGCAACATGGAGCCTTTGCTGGTGATCTGTCCGCAGGTGGAGGAGAATCCCCGCCTTGCAGCGGTGCTGTCCCACGCGCTGGAGGGCCGTCCTCATGTGAGGGTACAGCGCCCCGATGAACTGCATCCGGTGACGGGGCAGCGGGTGCTGTTCGCCGTTTCACTGCTGCACGGCGGCGCGAATCTGGGCTGGTACGCCATGCTGTCCACCATCCGGCAGAACGGCCATTTCTTCGACGGCTGCCGGGGCGCGGTGCTGGTGGACGGCGACGGCGAGCTTTACACAAAATCCGTCGCCCGGGAGATCGTGTTTGCCGCCAATCAGGCGGGCTGCGCCTTTATGGGCGCGCCGCTGGTGGAGGCCACCGGCTCGCTGGAGAATTTCCACATCCGGGCCATGCTGCGGCACACGGACTATCTCAGCGCCTATACCGCCTGTGCCCGCGAGCTGGTGGACCGCCTGCTGGCGGACGTCGCGCCGGTGCGTGAGCATCCCAATCTGATGGTGCTGCACGCCTCCAACCGCAAGACCTCCAACACCATCGCCCTGTGGGAGCGGATGGCGCCCCGGCTTCAGGGCCGGGTGGACGCGCAGGTGGTGAGCCTGCGGAACGGCACGGTGGCCGACTGCAACGGCTGTGAGTTCCGCGCCTGTCTCCACTTCGGCGAGGAGGGACGGTGCTTCTACGGCGGTGTCATCGTGGACGAGGTGTATCCCGCCATCGGCCACGCCGACGGCGTGCTGTGGCTGTGTCCCAACTATAATGACGCGCTGGCCGCCAACCTGACGGCCTGCATCAACCGGCTGACGGCGTTGTTCCGTACCACGCCGTTCTACGACAAGGATCTGTACGCCATCATCGTGTCCGGTTACTCCGGCGGCGACATCGTGGCCCAGCAGCTGATCTCGGCCCTGTGTATGAACAAGGCCTTCCGCCTGCCGCCCCGGTTCTGCATGCTGGAAACGGCCAACGACGCCGGTGCGGCAGTGAAGCTGCCCGGTATCGACGAGAGACTGACAGCCTTTGCCGACCATATGTTCCGCTGACGCACATTTCTGATTTTACTGTGCTTTTGCATAGCAAAAAGCCCTCCGGCCAGCTGGCCGGAGGGCTTTTCCGTTGTAGGTTACTTCTTCTTTTTGTTCATCACGATCAGCACCACCACGATGGCGATAATTGCCACAGCGGCCAGCGCGATCATCAGCGGCATATTGCTGGTATCGCCGGTCGCCGCAGGCGTAATGGCGCAGGCGGGGATCATCAGCGCCGCACACAGGGCAGCGCCCAGTACCGCGGAAACAAAATGCTTCATGGAAACTTCTCCTCTTTCCTGATAATAATTTGTTTACAGGTAATTCAGCGGGTTCACGAAGGTGCCGTTGACCTGAATACGGAAGTCGCAGTGGTTGCCGCTGGACACACCGGTGGAGCCCATGCGGGCGATCTGCTGGCCCTTATAGACATGGTCGCCTACCGATACCAGCAGGGAGCTGTTGTGGCCATAGTAGGTCACATAGCCGTTGCCGTGGTCGATCTTCACCAGATAACCATAGCCGCCGGACCAGCCGGAATAGATGACCGTACCGCCGTCGGAGGCGTAGATGGGCGTGCCGTAGCTGTTGGCGATATCGATGGCCTCGTGATAGGTGCTGGCGCCGCGGATGCCGGTATTGCGGCGGCCGAAATAGGAGGTGATGGTGCCGTTGCAGGGCCAGCGGAAGCTGCCGGTGGGGAACCATGTGGGACGGGGGATGGTGCCCCGTGCCTGCGTCTCGGTGACCGGCTCGCTGAGGGTGACGGAGGCCACCACCTGACGGTCGGTCTCCTCGCCGTTGATATAGGTGACGTTGGCGGTCACGTCGGCCTTGCCGTAGGTACCGGCGGACAGCACCTTATAGTCGCCCTGATACATGGAATCGTCATCCTGATACTCGATCTGATAGGGTACGTCCTGCACGTAGTTCTGCCGCTCCACGTTCACAACGGTCAGATAGGGCACGGCGTTGGAAATGGTCAGCACGTCGCCCACACGTAGCAGCTTGGGATCGTAGCCGGGGTTGGCGGCCAGCAGATCCTTCACCGACATGCCGTACAGGTCGGCAATGTAATAGTAGCTGTCACCGGCCTTCACGGTATAGGTGACCTCGCCCTCCTTGGTGGCGTTGAGGATCTCGGCGATATTGCCCAGATTCATCACAAGGGACGCGTCCACATATTCCTGACGGATCTCCACATCCTCCACGAAATAGGAGTCCACGGTGTTGGCGGTGGCGTAGCCCTTTTTCAGCTGATCCAGCATTTCGTCCAGCGCGTCGGGGAAGGTGGTGGCCGCCACCGGCTCACCCCCGATATACAGCACATAGGCGTATTCCACCATGCCCAGCTCATCGGTCAGGGTGTCGGCAAACTCCTCCTTGCTCTCCACCGACTGGCGGGAGACCACGCCCACGGAGGTATCCAGCTTGGCGGTGTCCACGGTGTAATCCGCGTCGCCCAGCGTTTCGCGGGTGATGTCCTGCAGGTCGTTGACCACGGTGCTGACGGTGTGGATGCCGGACACGGTGCCCAGCTCCTTGCCGTCATACACAGCGGTGGTGCCGATGGTATACAGGGACAGCAGGGCGCATACCGCCACCACCACCAGCGCGCCGCTGAGGAAGGCCACGGGATGCAGCTTGATCTTGTCCACCTGCTTCTGGAAGGCGTGGGCCGCGTCGATATGACGGCGGCGGCGCAGGGTGAAGCGCTCATGGATGGCGGAGGTCATCCGGGGGATGCTGCCCGCCACATAGAGGCAGAACTGGGCGATGCCGTAATCCGACTCCGGGAATTTGCGGTGGCGGCTGGCGTTCTTCTGGTGCCGCACGTCGCGGCGCAGCGAGGTCATGAAGCTGCGGCAGCGCTGGCGCAGCCTGTCGATCCAGCCGGAGATGTCCGCCCGCTGGCGGTGGCCGTGTTCCTCCACCAGATAGAAGTGCCACTCCTTTAGATTATCGACCCACAGGTTCCACAGGGACGACAGCGACATACGCTGGGGATCGTCCTTCGGGGGCGTGGGTGTCGTTTGCGTCTGTTTCATGGGATACTCACCTGATTGTTCAAAATTCATCCGGAAGCTATCATACGCCCTTTCCCGCCGGGGGTCAAGTAAACATTATGTAAACGATAGCTTCCAAAAGTGCGGAACCCCGGTCAATACCGGGCGTCCAGCTGACGGATCAGCGCGGCGATGGTGCCTTTTCTGGCATCCGGCAGGATGTGGATGTTGGGCACCTGACGGACGGACTCGATGGCGTTCTCCGGCGCGAAGGGAATGGCGGAGGCCATCAGCATGCCGATATCGTTGGCGTGGTCGCCCACGCAGTAGAGGTTCTGGGGCTGGATATGCAGCATCTGCGCCAGATGGCGCACCATGTCGCCCTTGCAGCCGCCCCTGGCGGTCAGCTCCAGCAGAAAGGCGCTGCTGGGAACGATCTCATACTGCGAGGCCCACGGCTGAGCGCAGACATAGCGGCGCAGCGCCTCCAGATGCTCCGGCACGATCTCGAACAGCGCCTTGCTGATGGGCGAGGGCGCCTGATCGATGCTGTCCAGCATAGTGGTGGCCTCGTGGGTCAGGTGCAGGTGCGCCAGCGTCAGCTCGTTGGCGTGAAGGGCAAAGATAGCGTTGTCGTCGTGGTACAGCTCCACCGCCACCTCCGGCCATGCGTCCAGCACCTGCATGATATGGGGCCGCACCGTGTCCGGCAGGAACGCCGTATAGAGATATTCGTTCTTCTGGAAATCATAGATGGCCGCGCCGTTGAACAGGATGGTGGGCCCGTTCATGGGCAGGCCCTGCCGCACGCTCTCGAAGGAGGGCAGGGCGCGGCCGGTGGCAATGGAGAAGATGCCGCCCTCGGCCATGAAGTACTCGATGGCCTCACGGTTCTCCGGCAGAAGCTCCGGCATCGGCTCCAGCCCCTTCAGGGCGTTCTCCGTGAAAACCAGTGTGTTGTCAAAATCGCTGGCGATCAATACGCCGTTAAACTTTCCCATGGTCCTTATGCCTCACTGGTCGGGGGTGTTCCGCCGCCGCTTCTGCTTCTGCGGCGTCCGCCGCGGCTCCTGCGGCGGCGCTGGCCGCCCTCGCCCTCCTGACGGGCAGGGGCGTCGGTGGCGGGCGGTGCGGGCTTGTTTGCGGTCTCGGCCTGTTTGGCGGCGCTATCACCACCGTTTCCACGGCCACGTCCGCCACGGCTTCTGCGGCGGCGCTGGCCGCCCTCGCCCTCGCGGCGGGGCTCCTTGCTCTCGCTCTGCTCCGGCTTGTCCGCCTTGGCGGGCTTGGCAGGGCGCTTTTCCTGCTTCGGGGTCTCCTGCGCCGTCTCGGCGGCTGGCGCGGCGTTCTCGCCGCCCTTTCCACGGCGGCGGCCGCCACGGCTTCTGCGGCGGGAGGAACGGACGGGGGCTTCCTCCTCCGGCGCGGTATCAGCCGCGTCGGCGGTAAAGTCGGAAAACAGGGTGGGGATCAGCATTTCCTCGGCGGCCACCGGCTCCACATAGCGCTCCGGGCGCTCCTTGGGCACGGCGATGCCGTCGCGGCTGCCCTTGCCGTTGCGCAGCACGCAGACCTCGCAGTTATGGTAGCAGCGGGGCGCGTCGGGCCGCTCGTCCAGCCGGACATTGACCGTCTCCTTCAGCACGTTGATGTCGCTGACGTTGCCGGGGCCGTCCGGCGTCAGCACGAAGGAATCGTTCTTCGGCATGCGCTTGATAGCGTCCTCATAGGCGTCCTGCTCGTATTTCAGGCAGCACATCAGCCGCCCGCAGGTGCCGGAGATCTTGGTGGGGTTCAGGCTCAGGCTCTGGGTCTTGGCCATCTTGATGGACACGGGGACGAACTCGTCCATGTAGGACGCGCAGCAGAAGGGCCGCCCGCAGATGCCAAGGCCGCCCAGCATTTTCGCCTCGTCCCGGACGCCGATCTGCCGCAGCTCGATGCGGGAGCGGAACACACCGGCCAGATCCTTCACCAGCTCGCGGAAGTCC
>CAVBAZ010000306.1:0-17256 GCA_963593515.1 Bacteroidaceae bacterium | reverse complement strand
ACGGCAAATTTGAGGTTGTCTCCGGACACCGCAGATTCCGGGCATCGGAGCTTGCGGGCAAAGCCAATATCAAGGCAATTGTCCGTGAGATGGATGACGATACCGCCGTGATCACCATGGTGGACAGCAATATCCAACGCGAGAATCTACTCCCCAGCGAACGAGCACAGGCATACAAGATGAAAATGGAGGCTTTGAGGCACCAGGGACAGCGCAGTGATTTAACTTCGTCCCAAGTTGGGACGAAGTTGCGCGCAGACGAAATCTTAGCGAAGGACTCTGGTACAAGTCGAAGTCAGGTACAGCGGTATATCCGTTTAGCCAGTCTTACGCCGAAATTGATGGAAATGGTCGATAACAAAGAGCTTGCCTTCAATCCGGCGGTTGAGCTTTCCTATCTCAAGCCAGAAGAACAGACAGATTTTCTGTCAGCTATCCAGCGTGGTCACATTCTCCTCGGTGCCCACCACCAATTCCTTCTTCACGCCGGTCTCACTGTTTCCTCCGTTCTCGCTGCCGCCGCAGCCGGCCAGCAGGCTCAGCGCCATCATGAGAGCCAGACACAGCGCCACAAGCTTTTTGATGGATCTTTTCATGCAGTTTCCTCCTTGTATTTTGGTTTGTCTTATTTTACTTTTCACTGATGCTGCCACCAGAAAGTAACGCATTTTATTCGTAGCACACCGCTTCGCCCACGGTATAGTCGTCCATTTCGTCAAAGGGATAGAACGGCCGGGGGATACGGTGATAGGGCAGGCTCTTCAGATCCGACACGCCGACGCAGCCCGGCACATCCACTGTACAGAAACAACTGGCAAATGCCGAAAACGGCAGCCGGAACGATGTATTGGCTTTTACCTCCACCAGATCATACAGCTTCGGCTCAATGCCGAAATGGCGGTAGATCTGCGGATCGCCGGTGTTGGCAGGAAAATGGCAGACCATTACGTCATAGGTGCCGATACTGATCACGGCAGCCTTGCCGATATATTGGGGCAAACCGCGGCTATAGGGGCCTTCCATGATGTATTTTCCGTCATGCAGCGAGCGTACCACGCCCCGCACGAGGGCAGGCGTCTGACCACAGTGATTGTAGGCCGCCCCCAGCGAAAACTCCGTCTCGCCGCCTACGCCGACGGAAAATGCCTTTTCTACCGCAGGGCCGTCCCGCACGATGGTGGCAAAGCGCAAAGGGGCTTTTCGCTCCAGCAGCCGCTGCAGCACGGTCACATTATCGCCTACGGCGCCGCCGTTAGGTGAATCGCCGGTGTTGGCAAGGATCACCGGCTTGGATGTGGCGTCATCCAGTGCCAGATCAATGGTCTCGTCCACGGTTTTCAGCTTTGGCCAGCAGCTCTTGCGTCCGTTAAACAATTGCAGCGCCATCTTTCTGGCACAGGCCGCCGCTTCCGCGGCATCGGTGCCCACAGCTACTATCGTAGTTCCAGCGGGGCCTACATCCAGCCACGGCTGCATTTGGAATACGGTAAAATCCAGCAGCGTCCCTTGCCGCACATATTCATGTCCAACTTCCAGCACCTCGTGAAGGATGCCCTCCTGCGAGTTATAGCCCGCACAGGGCAGGATCATGGGCAGCCGCACAGCAGCGTTGACAAAAGCACGACGGTTCTGGATTTTCATCAGGCCCAGCTTTGCGGCACGGTAGCCCGTCTCATAGGGGTCTACATACGGATAGGTCTGATACCCGCAGCAAACATCGGAATTTTTCAGAATGGCGGGCATAATGTTGGCATGCATATCGTAAGCTGCGGCAATGACCACGTCCGGCCCCACCATCTGCCTTACCTTTTGCAGAATGTAGCCGCAGGTGTCATCCTCGCGGGTGTCCTGCGTGCCGCCGTGCAGCGCGGCAAATACACCGTCCACCCGTTCCATGGAGGCATAGGTCGCCTGTACCCGATCCAGCAGCAGATCCACCGCTTCGGCGGTGACAGGCCCCATGCTCTGGGACCACATGGCAATGCTGGGTACCAGTGTGGCGCCAGCCTCCCGGACTGCGGCGGCCATGCCGGTGGTCTCTACCGGAATGCTGGGGTCTACCCCAGTCAGGACATCCTGCCCCTCCCGATACGTCCAATTATGAAAGCTCTGCAGTTCACACAACAGCGGATTAAAGGAATTTGTTTCCTGGCTAAATTCAAAATACAGAATATGCAATGCACACAACCTCCTACCCGGTTACTAACTTGCGTCACGAACTTGCCCGAACCTTTGCAAGTCTCGCAGCGTTTTTCTGGGGGCATGTTACATGAGTTGGTAATTTATCTTGTGCCTTAGTATATACTTATTGCCAAGTATAGTCAATATGCGACAACAAGTTTTAACTTTTTGACAAGATTCCGCAATTTTCTTTGTCGCATATGCACAACATCCGCGTGGTATGACGCTTTATCCACGCGCTTTTTGGCCGCCGAAAGGCAAATAATCCAGTTTTACGGGAAATGGTCAACAATCTCGCGTTGCATTGGCTGACCGAATATGGTAATATATAACCAGTACCATCTACGGCAGAAAGGAGAACGTATATCATGCAGCCCAACGAGCGATATGATCTTATCATGCAAATGCTGTCATCACAGGACATGGTCACCATACCTGAACTGATGCGCACATTTGACATTTCCATAGAAACAGCCCGCCGCGATCTGAACTATCTGGAAAAGGAAAAGCTGATCAAAAAGGTGTACGGCGGCGCTATTCTTTTCAATCGTATCGGCAGCATCTCCGGCGTATCGCAGCGTATGGTCGAGAACATCGCCGAAAAGGAGGCCATTGGCCGCAAGTGCGCCGAACTGGTCCATGACGGGGACACCCTGTTTCTCGGACCGGGCACTACGGTGCTGCAGGTGGTCAAAAACCTCAAGAACAAGAAAAACCTCACGGTCGTGACCTATTCCCTGTATGTGGCCACGGAGCTTATTTCCACCGATACTACTGTGTACTTTATCGGTGGCCGCATCAACAATAAGGACGCCCATACCGAACAGGCGCTGGATCGTTCGTGGGACTTTTTCTGCCCGCCCAAGGCAATTATCGGTGCAAGCGGCGTCAGCTCAAAATACGGTGTTACGGACTTTGAGCCGGGCGATTCATATATCATGCGGGAAATGCTGTCCCGGGCGGCCAACATTATTCTGGTGGCTGACAACAGCAAGTTCGGACTGGTTCATTCATGTATCTCCTGCCCCATTTCGGATGTCAATCGTATCGTCACCGGCGCGCATCAAAAAGAGGATATCCTGCAGGACTTCTCCAACTATGCACAGCGGTTCCTGTTTGTGGACGATTATCCTCCCGCCGATCCCAGCCAGAGATGACTGTGCGCAGCATGGAAACAGTCGTGGATGTTGTGTCCGTTCCCGGCACATAAGTCTTGTCGGGTCAAAAGCGCAAAAAGGACTGCCTCGCATGGCTCTGGGAAATCATGCAGGGCAGTCCTTTTTTATGGCAGCAAATCAGAAAAACAATTATACAAAGACAAGACCTCCGGCAGAGCCGAAGGTCTTGTCTTTGTATAGCGAAAATTTGCCGAAGAATATGCCAATTTTACACGCTAGATACTGATACGCAGGATATCGGGATTTTGGGCGATCAGATCCAAGCCCTCATCCTGCGTGATGGGCTGGCGGCAGCGGACGGTGAGCTTCAGCTCCAGCACATTGCCCTCCCGCATGGCATCACTGCGTTCGATGTGGCCGCCGTGGCTTTTAACAAACTGACGGATGTACTTCTGCATTTCGGGCGTATCCGCGATGCGAACGCTGAGCTCCTGCGCCACAAGAGCGTCGTTGCCCACCGGGAAACGGTGCAGCACCGTCTGACTGATGACCACCACTGCGGTCTCCATCACACCCAGCCAGTAAAGCCCCGCGCCAATGGCAAGGCCCACGGCAGCGGTCGCCCACATGCCTGCGGCCGTGGTAAGGCCCTTGATAGATGAAGAGTTCCGGTCACGGAAGATCACGCCTGCGCCGAGGAAAGAGATGCCGCTGACAACCTGCGCCGCCATACGGGCGGGATCCGCACCGCGAACGCCCAAAACTCCGTCCAGGTCCACAAAGCAATACTTTGACAGGATCATGATAACCGCAGACGTTACGGCGATGATGCAGTGCGTGCGGATACCGGCGTCCTTCTGACGTTTGGAGCGCTCCAGTCCGATGAGGAAACCAAACAGCTCTGCCACGAGAATACGAACGAGAAATTCAAGGTTATCGCCGACGGTCAGTACCGCCTCCGGCAGATAATCGGTCAATCCGAATAACATAAGCTTTTCCTTTCTGAGAGAAAGTAGAGGATCCTAGGCTGAGGGCAGCGTGGCGTAAATAAGTCGGCAAAGGAGATAATCCGTCAGCGAAAAACCGGTGAGAAGCAGCAGCGGCAGCGACCCGAGAAATACGCCGGGGACGTGCAGCAGCAGCCACCCGGCTCCAGCAAACAGCAATACCACCGGAACGGAACGAAGACAGTGGCGCATGGAGAGGGTAAAAGACAGCACTGCCGAAGCCCACAATGAATCGTCGCGGCGGCATAGTACAGGTACATAGTATATACCCGTCATACCCAATAGTAAGCCCACTCCCAGAGTACCTCCCAGCAACAGAGGGTATCCTTGTCCATAGGTGAGCCAAAGAAGATCCAGCGCCAGCGGTACTGCGATGAATACCAGCACCAGCGTGAGAACCAGCCCTCGCCGCAGTTCCCTGCGTACCAACCGCAGGAAATCCCCTGCCGGATGTTGGGGCCACTCACCGGCACACAAAGAGAGAGACATATGGTTCAACGCCAGAAGCGATGCGCCGATGGTCAGTATCGGTACACAGCACAGTAAGAACAGCAGGTTCAGCACAATAAAGGTGCAAAGGCGGCGCATGAACTGCATCAGCGTGCCGTCATAATCAAAAAAGCCGGGGCATCTGCGCATATCAGTTCCTCAAAAGCTCTGTCATGGGAACGCCCTGTGCGTCCCGTAGTTCTACTCCCAGCAGACGGGCAAATGTAGGGGCCTCATCTACGATCTCGCGGCGGGGCAGTGCAACGTTCTGCCGGAAGTCCGGGCCCTTTGCGAAAAACACCGGCTGGGGGCCGGTATCCGGCAGATGTCCGTGATTGCCGCGGCTCACGCAGTGATCGCGGAGCGGAACGGACGTGATATAGGGCGGTGTACAGGCGTCTGCAAAAGAGGTCTGCCCATCTCCCTCTGCAATGAAGGCAAAATCGCCGTCCAGATGATATTGCTGAGCGGCTTCCTGACGGGTGAAAACGCGGGTAAATCCACAGTCCCCCTGCGCGGCCATGTCCCGTAAAGCGGCTAACACCGCGTCATGAGCGTTTTGGTCGGAGGGATCCTTCAGCCAGAACGTCATGGACAAACCGTTATGTATACCGTAGGCGGTGTAATCCGTCACGCGGCCCTTCTCGTCCAGCTGAATGAACCCGCGGTCCGCCAGAAATGCATTAGGCCTGCTCTCACGAACATAGTCCAGCTGACCGTGGTCAGACAGGATGACAAAATTGGTATCTTCCAGTGTCCCGGCGTCCCGGAACGCCTGAAACAGCATATCCAGCCAGCGGTCCACCTGCTGCAATCCTGCCAAAACCTCCGGGCAGAAGACGCCATTTTTGTGACGCAGCGAATCAATAAGGCTGCCGTGTATAAACATGACCTCCGGCTTATATTGACGTATCACATCGCAGGCCACATGGATCAGGAAGTCATCAAATTCTGGCTCCTGCGCGAAATTGGCCATTCCTCCCCGGGCATAGTCCCGCGGCAGGAGATGTGCGTGCTTTTCCATGATATCCAGCATTTCCGGGCTCGCGCCGCGCTGAGAAAAGGCGCTGCGCAGCGTTTCGCCGGAATGTGCCAGCCAATACTCCGGCATATGAAAGTCGATATCTGTATTGTAAGAGGTCACCGGCCAAAACAGGGCGGATGTCGTGTAGCCGCCGCGCTTGGCGACGGAAAAAATATTATCTGACCGGATAAGCCGGGAATCCCACGTCCAATCGCGGTCACAGTGGTCGGTGCTGAAGAGATAGTTTGTATAAACGCCGTTCTTTTCCGGATAGCATCCGGTTTGGATGGCAACGTGGGCGGGATAGGTCAGCGAGGGATAGACAGTCCGGACGCTTTCCGGCCCGCTGCTGTTCTCGCAGAAGCGGGCAAAAGCGGAGCCGGGAAGATCGCGCAGGTACGCGGCGTCCTCCTGCACCATAGCATCCACAGAATAAACAAACAGTCTTTTCTTCATGAGAAGCCTTCTTTCTCAGCGGTATCGTTTCGGGCCAATTATATCACAGGCGGTTATCTCGTCAAAGGGGAACATCGGCCGGGGAAGCCGCGTAAAGGGCATATCCTGCAATACCGGCCCTGCCGCACCGGGCGTGGCCGTGTTGCAGATCATAGCAGCAATAGGCTCATAGCCCGCTCTGAAGGAGGTGCACGCCTTGACGCTGACCAGATCACAAAGCGTCGGCTCGATGCCGAAGCTGCGGTAGAACTGGCGGTCGCCGCAGTTCTGCGCCAGCGTACAAACCAGAATTTGAAGCTCACCGGCATCCAGAACGGCACAGTGTCCGATATCCCGAAGCTGTCCGCGCTCGGCGGGACCCTGCAGATGAAAACGTCCATCGTGAAGGCTGCGTACCACAGCGTCCGGCACAACAACAGGCCGGGTCAGTTCCGGCGCAAGAGACGCACCCAGCGTGAAGTCCGCCGAAGCGCCAACGCCCATTGCAAACGCTTTTTCCACCGCCGCGGCGTCGTTCAATGCCACAGCGCAGCGCAAACGGTCGCGGTAAGGCAGCAGATGCTCCAGTACGGCAGCGCTGTCTCCGTTGGCTCCGGCATTGGGAGAATCGGCGGAATCGACCAGCACGACAGGCTTGTCCGTATCATTATCCAGCGCAGCCTGAATGACCTGATCGATGGTCCAAAGCTTCTCGCCCAGTAGCTCGCGGCGCAGTGCAAACTCCATCTCCGTCAGGCGGGAAGCCACAGCCGTCGCAGCTTCTTCTGTGGGAGCTGTTACCACAACGGTGGAGGCCAGCTCTTCGACGTTCAGCCAGGGCTGGGCCTGAAAGACCGAGAAGTCCGAGATCGTGCCCTGACGAACCATATCGTGGCCGTACGCCATCAGCTCGTGCAGAGCGCCGCGCGTGGTGGTATAGCCGTGAGGCGGAGCGATCATGGGCAGCGCAGCCCGTACCGTCACCAGCGGCCGCCCCTCCAGCGCGTCGGCCAGCAAACTAGCCGCCCGATACCCCACCTGATACAGATCCAAATGAGGGTACGTCTGATAGCCGCAGATAAAATCGGCGGCAGACATCATCTTTTCCGTTACATTGGCATGCAGATCCAAAGCGACGGCGATCACGGCATCCTCGCCTACTGTCTGGCGAACCGCATCGATGATATCGCCGCAGACATCATCCGAGATATCGGATACGGTCGCCCCGTGCAGCGACAGAAGTACGCCGTCGATCGGAGCAGCCTGCCGGATTCCGTTTAACGTCCGATCCAGAAAATCCGCCACGATGGTATGATCCACCGGGCCGCCGCTTTTTGAGCGCATACGGCGGCCGCCATGCACGGTCAAACCACGCCGGGTGGCCCCGTGGATCATGCCGTTAATGGTCTCGCCGGCGCGGCCTTCCGCGCGAACCAGCGCCTCGCCATCAAAGATACCGCTGGTGGAAAAGGCTTCAAATTCCGTGAGCACCGGATTGAATGAGTTGGATTCCTGTACCAACCCACATACAAAAACATTTTTTTTCATGTTCTAAGCAAACATTTGTCCTCTAGTCGGACGGGGCACCCACCCTTTGGATAGGTGCCCCGTTATGTATGGTCTCGTGTACGGCGCTTTACTTATTGGTAGCGTTATACATCTCAAAGGCGTTATTGATGGTCTCGCACATCTCACTGATGGCCTGATCCACAGGCGTACCGCTGGTAACTGCCTCCAGGCAAGTGGCGCCGGCGGTAGTATACTCGTTGTTGGTAGCCGTAAACGCATAGAACGCGCTCAGATCAGAATTCTTCATGGCGCTGATCAGATCGTCGATCCAGGGATAATCCTTCAGGAATGCCTGATAATCCGCGTTGTTATAGATCTCGTCGTACAGGGGCAGATAGCCGTTCTTGATGTTCCAGCGAGCCTGCACATCGGGAGAGGTAAAGTACTTGATGTACTCCCACGCGCCCTGCTGCGCCTCTTCGTTGCCGTTGTCCACAATGAAGAAGCCCTGACCGGAGGAGCAGTAACCGGTGCGCTTGCCCTCTTCGGTAGCGGAGAACATCGGAACAAAGCCGTAGCCATCCGGGTTCTCACTGAAGGCATCCATCATGGGCGCCATATAGGAGTTGGTGGTAACGATCATGGCGAGATCGCCAGCGGCCAGCGCAGGGATCATCTCATCCTTGATCTTGGAGCCCACCGGATACAGATAGCCCTTGTCGGCAAGATTGGCCCAGTTGGTATAATAATCCGTGACCACATCGGCAAAGCCGTTGCTGTTGTCATCATACAGGCAGCGGGTGGGCAGACCCGTGGCGCCGTTGTCATTGTCAGTGGTATAGAAACCTTCACGGGCGAAAGCGTAGTTCGCCCAGATACCGGAGTGCTCTTCGCCGATCGCGTAGGTGGCATAGCCGCCTTCGCAGATCTTGCAGGCCGCTTCATACACAGCATCCATGCTTGTCAGGGAGTTGGGGTCGATACCGGCAGCCTCAAAGATGGCCTTGTTGTAGAAGAAGCCGGACAGGGACAGAGCCTCGGGGTAGCCGATAAGCTTGCCATCCTTACCATAGGTGGCGATGAGGTTCTCATACAGCGCCGGGGTCTGGAAGCTGGTATCCGCATCCACGAAGTCCTGCGCCATACGGATCAGGCCGGAGTGCAGATAGGAGCCGACCGTCTCGGAGGAGCTGTTGCAGAAAGCGGGCAGGTCGGCCTTGTCTGTGGCCTGCAGCTTGGCGATCTGGTCATAGTAGCCGCCGTTATACTCTCGAACCACAAAGTACTTGTCCTGAGAATTGTTGAACTCCTCAATGATACCGTCCACCCATGCGGAAGTACCGCTGCCGTGGGGGCACCAGTATTTTACCTCGACGCGGCCTTCGGGCACCTCTGTGTTCGAGGTGTGCCAGGCGTTTTCATCGGGGACTTCCGGCTCCTGAACGTCCGGAGTGGTGTTGCCGCAGGCCACCAGCGATAAAACCATGACCAGCGCAAGAAGCAGTGCGAAAAACTTTTTCATATGGGTTCTCCTTCTTTTTATTTATCTGCCGCCGCCGCGGCGAAGATACGATTTCAGCCTTTCACGGCGCCGGAGGTCATTCCCTTGACCAGATATTTCTGGCCAATGATAAAGACGATCACGGCCGGAACGATACACAGCGCGGCGCCTGCCAGAATATGCGTCGTTTTCCCGCTTTCGCCCTCCTGCAGCATGGCCATACCGATCTGTACGGTGCGCATCTGATCGCGGTTCGTCACCAGCAGGGGCCAGAAATAGCGGTTGTAGATATGAATGAACTCATAGATCGCCAGAGATGCCAGAGACGGAACGGACAGCGGCAGGGCGATCCGGAAAAAGAAGCCCATATTGCTGCACCCGTCGATATCCGCCGCCTCCTTCAACTCGCGCGGAAGCGTCAGGTAGAACTGACGCAGCAGGAAAATGCCCATGCCGCCTACCAGATACGGCAGCGCCATGCCGATGTGCGTGTCTGTCAGGTGCCAGTGCTGGATCTGAATATAATTGGTGATAATGACCACATCGCCGGGAATCATCATTGTGGCAAGGATCATTGCAAACAGGACCTTTTTCAGCCGGAAATCAAAGAAGACCAGCGCATAAGCGGCAAAGCTGCAAAGGATCACCTGGCACACGATGACGATCGCGCACTGGATCAGTGTGTTGAGCAGATACTTACCGATAGGGATGCTGTCCATGACCCAGAGGAAGTTTTCAATGGTGGGATTTTTTATCAGCAGTCCCATACCGTCGGCACTCATAAGCTCAGCGGGAGATTTGAAAGCATATAGCAGACACACGACCACCGGGAAAATGATAACAAGTCCCAGCAGCACTTTCAGTGCATAGCCCCCGGCATGCCGGATGCTGCGTTTACAGCGGCTGCGGCGCTGAATATCCATGCGCATCAATAGAACACCGTCCTCTCCTCCAGCGCGTTCTGTACGCGGGTGACAACGAAAATGATCAGGAACAGCATGACAGCCTGTACACATGCCGTTTCATAGCGGCCGTTCAGCATTGCGTTTTTATACATGCTGTAGATCAGCGTATTGGTCGCGTTATTGGGGCCGCCCTCCGTCAGCAATTTGATCTGCGCAAAAGCCTTGAAGGAGTTGGAGATATTCAGGAACACCACAAAGAATATCTGGGGCGACGCCACGGGGATCAGCACGCTGAAAGCCCGGCGCACCGGTCCCGCGCCATCCAGTCTTGCGCTCTCCAGCAGATCCTCCGGCACATTACGGAAGCCCACCAGCAAAAAGATATAGCTGGAACCGATGCTCAGCCAGATGGTGACGAAGGCTACGGCCACCAGCGCCCACTTGGGATCATGCAGCCACGAAATATCCGTGCCCAGGATCTGGTTCACGAGACCGCCGTCCTTGCGCATCAGGAAAATGAAGATAGAGGCTGCCGGAGCGGAGGCTACCGCCATGGGCAGAGAATACATCACCTCATACAGGCGGCTTCCTTTCTCCCGGCTGGCACTGAGCAGGGCCAACAGGATCGCCACCAGCAGCGTGAACACACCTACCAGCAGCGCGAACACCAGTGTGTTTGTCATGGTCTTCGCAAATGTAGAAGATGTCGCCACGCGCAGGTAATTTTCAATACCCGCCCATTTCACAAAGTCGCCTTTCTTATCCGTATAAGAAAATGACAGGATAATGGTCTTTAAAAAGGGCCAAAAGGTAAACATGGCAAAAAGGAGCAGGCTGGGCAGCAGGAGCAGATATGGCGTAAGCCGGTGCCGGCCAAAGGAGTTTTTTCGCTTCATGATGGGTCATCCTTTCTCTGAAGGCACAAGTGTATGAATTGTTTTGAACTATTATGAACGTTTACGCTTTTACTATGATTGAAAGTATACACAATGTAACGAAAAAGGTCAAGAGCGTTCTGCTATTTTTGAGCATATGACGAATTATATCGTTCTCTTTTGGTCATTTTCGATAAGAAAAGATAAATGAGTCAAAGAATCCGGTTGATTTTGAACGTTTGGCCGTGGTATAATGTACGCAATAAGCAAGATAGAACAAATACTATATGGTTCGGAAGGGGTTTTCATATGCTGGCACAGGAACGTCACGCCATTATTCTGGATATGCTGCGGGAGCGAAAGATCATCAAGATATCAGATATTGCCACGCAATTCGGCATCTCTAATCTGACAGCCCGGCGGGATCTGGATATTTTGCAGGATCAGAACCTGGTACGCCGCGTTCACGGCGGAGCCATTCTGATGGAGCAGGACGCGCTGCTGGCCGGTCGGAACGCAGAGTCCCACGCCCGCCCCACACAACGGGCTGAGATCCAGACCATCGGAAAACTGGCTGCCTCGATGATCCAGAGCGGCGAGGTCGTGTTTTTGGGTATTGGCACCACCGTATTGGAGGTGGCCCGGCACATGCATCACCTGACCAATATCACTGTGCTGACCAACTCGCTGGCCGTCATCAATGAGCTTGCCGGCAGCGGCAACACGATCTATGTGCTGGGTGGGATCCTGGACAGCAACGAACATTCCATCTCCGGCCGGTTCGCGGTCGATATGCTGGGCGAGTTCTGCGCGGACTGGGCCTTTATTGGCTGCGGCGGCGTCACTGCGGCCCACGGCCTGTCTGATTACTATGAGCTGGGTGCCGCGGTGTCCCGCGTCATGGTAAAAAATGCCGCTAAAACCGTTCTGGTGACCAGCAGCCATAAATTCAACTCCGATGCGCTGTCTATCGTCTGCCCCATCAGCGACATATACATGGTGGTCACTGACGAGGGGATCAGTGCGCCCTGCCGCGATGAACTGAATCAACTCGGTGTGAAACTGCGAATGGTACAGACCACCGATGAAGAGGAAAGCGCAGAAAGATAAACGTCTCGACCTTTCCCACAGCGTACAAAAGGGGCCCAAAATCTTACGATTTTGGGCCCCTTTGTGTTCGTTAATAGCATTGTCCGTCAACAAGAAAGACAGGCGGCTTTTGGCCGCCTGTCTTTCTTGTCCTGCGCCTGTCTTTCATGAACGCGGGACATATTGGAAGAGAATAGAGAAGAAATGGCGCTTCATCTGTGGCGATGAGCGGGTACAGCGTTCAGGGCAATCAGATGTGCTGCTTCAGGACCTCAAGGAACTTGCGGCAGTCATCGGGATAAATGGCACCCATATTGGCCACCTGGAACATATTCATGGCCAGATACTTGCCCTTGCCGGGATATACGGTATAACCGGCGTTGCCCAATTCCAGCACGAACTGCGTCACGTCCTTGCCCTCGGGCAGGAAAACGGAGGTCACGGTGTTGGACATCTGCTCCTCCGGCAGCAGGAATTTCAGACCCATGGCGTGCATGCCATCGCGCAGGATCTTGGCGCACTCCTGATAGCGGGCAATACGACCGGCCAGCGTCTCACGATCCAGCGTCCAGTCCAGCGCGGCATCCAGCGCCCAGAACAGGGTAACGTTGGGGGTATTGGGGGTCTGGTGGCACTTCTTAGCCATGGCATAGTGCTTGCCCAGATTCAAATAGACATTCTTACCCTGCTCGGCAGGCACGCTCTCCAGCAGGTCGCGCTTGGCGCAGATGTATGCGGCGCCGGGGAAAGCGCCCAGGCATTTGCCGCCCACGCTGGTGCAGATGTCGATATTGTTGTTGACCACGTCGATGAACTGTCCGGCAGCGGCGCTGACGCAGTCCACAAACAGGCGCTTGCCGTATTTCTTAGCCAGCAGGCCCACCTCATGGACGGCGTTGATCATGCCGGTGCTGGTCTCATGGAACACCATGCAGACGAAGGTAATACGGGGATTGGCCTTCAGGGCTTCCTCGATCTTCTCCAAATCGTACATATTGGCCCAGCCGAACTCCAGACGCACGGTGGGAACATTGTATTTCGTCAGGATCTCATCCAGACGGCCGCCAAATTCGCCGTTGTTCAGCAGCAGGGCCATGTCGTCGCCCTTGAACACGGAGCTGAGGCAGGTCTCGTTGGCAGAGGTGCCGGAGCCGGAGACCACCAGAGACTCGTAGCTGTCGTCCGCCTGAAACAGGCGATTGATCTTCTTTTGCAGGCCGGCAAACATTTCTTCAAATTCGGGACTTCTGTGGCAGATGTCATAGTGCATCAGGGCTTCGCGGACGGGAGCTTCTACCATAACGGGGCCGGGACTGAACAACAGAGATTTCATCTTTTTATATTCTCTCTTTCATTAAAGTCCGATGCGCCAGCAAGTGTTTTCCCGCACCGGCAGCCTTATAGTAGCATTGTAATGTGGGTTTGTCAACATTTATTTGTGGATATTTCTGTAAATAGCAATAAATATACTCGCTAATTGTGTGATAACGTGGAAATGCAGCAATAATCAAGTGAGGAAATCATGCGAAATGTGGCAAAACGCAGATTTCAGTGGATGGCACACAAAAATTTTCACAAAAAGAAAAAATGGAGGTGCATTTTCAAACGTATTCCGTTATAATGATGTGAGAAAAACACCAAAGCCGCAGAAGTGCGGCTTTGAAAAACAGTCAAAAGGCGGTCAGACACTATGCAGCAGGTAAGACGGGAAAGTATCAAGGAGCTGCTCCGCAGCACAGGCTTTGTCAACGTGCAGGAGCTGGTCACGCGGTTCGGCGTATCCTCCGAGACCGTTCGCCGCGATCTTGAGGCGATGGAGAAGGACGGACTGGTGCGGCGCATCCACGGCGGCGCCGTCAGCACACAGCCGCTGGTCAGCGAGTCCGCCTATACCCTCCGCCGCCAGATCCATACGCCGGAAAAGCAGGCCATTGCCCGCACGGCTGCGGATCTGATTCACGACGGTGACACGGTGCTGATCGCGCCGGGCACCACAACGCTGGAGATCGCATCCCAGCTGCGGCAGAGGGTGGAGCTGACGGTCATTACCAATTCGCTGCCGGTGGCAATGGAGCTGGCGGGCTGTCCGGGGATCAGCGTGTTCTGTCTGGGCGGGCACCTGCGGGGAGATGATTTTTCCACCTCCGGCATTACGGCGATGCAGAATCTGAACATGTTCAACGCCAATAAGCTGATCATCGGTATCGGCGGCATTACGCCCCAGAGGGGTCTGACGGATTACCGGATGGATGAATCCGCGCTGCTGCGGATCTTTGTGGAGAAGGCGGACTGCGTGATCGGCATTGCAGATCACAGCAAGTTCGGCGTGACGGCCATGTATAATATCTGCCCGGCCAACCGGCTGAACCATCTGATCACAGATTCCGGCACGCCGGAGGAGCTGTATAAGCCTTTCTCCGATATGGGTGTTCAGGTGCATATCGTGAGTGCAGAGGCAGATGCAATGTAAGATAACCGGACATTTCAGTGCCGCTTTCCGTAAGGCGGCGCTGATTTTGTCTATTTTGACCATTTCTGTCGGCAGATTTTTGAAGATTGGTAGAACTTTGCCCGGAAACCTTGACAAACGAAATCCCGGCTGATACACTTTTTTCAACAAATAACAACATATGGATGTTTGTGAGCTGAATTACAAACAAGTTGCGACGAAGCAACGCACCTTTCGCTGATTGAGGGGAAGGACTGCGTTGCTTTTTATTTTTTCACTTGACTGAGGTAGTTATGGAGAAAGCTTACTATTTGGGATTAGATCAGGGCACAACGGGTGAGACCGCCCTTTTGCTGGATCGTGACATGCGCGTGGTGGCCAGAGGCTACCACGAACACCGGCAGTTCTTTCCCAAGCCGGGGTGGGTCGAGCACGTCCCGCAGGAGATCCTTGACAGTCTGCTGAAAGCGGCGGAGCAGGCCATGCGGAACGCCGGTGTCTGCTGGCAGCAGATCCGCAGCATCGGCCTTGCCAATCAGGGAGAGACGTGTCTGATGTGGGACCGGTATACCGGCGAGCCGGTATACCCCGCCATCGTGTGGCAGGATCGCCGCACCTCTACCGCGGCCGACGCGCTGGCACAGCAGCACCGGGAGGACATCCAGCAGCGCACCGGGCTGATCGTGGACGGCTATTTCTCCGCCACGAAGCTGCAATGGATCATGGACAACGTGCCGCAGGTGCGTGAAAAGATCGAGAAGGGGCAGTTGCTGGCGGGAACGCTGGACTCATGGCTGGTGTGGAAGCTGACGGGCGGCGCTCTGCATGTGACCGACTGTACCACGGCCTCCCGCACCATGCTGTTCAACATTCACGAAAAGCGGTGGGATACAGTGCTGCTGGATCTGCTGGGCGTTCCGGAGGAGATACTGCCGCAGGTGCGGGAATGTGCCGGGGACTTCGGCACGACGCTGCCGCGCTACACCGGCGGCGAGTCCATCCCCATCTGCGGACTGATCGTGGATCAGCAGTCCGCGCTGTACGCGCAGAACTGTTTTACCCCCGGCAGCGCCAAGGTCACATACGGCACCGGCTGCTTTATGCTGATGAACGCTGGAAAGACGCCGGTGACCTCCCACAGCGGACTGCTGACCTCTATTGCATGGCAGCTGCGGGGCGAGACGACCTACGCACTGGACGCGGGGATCTATGTGGCGGGCGCCGCCATCCAATGGCTGAAAAACCAGATGGGGCTGATCCGCTCCGCGGCGGACACGGAGGCCATGGCGCTGCGGACGCAGGATAACGGCGGCGTATACTTCGTGCCGGCCTTCAGCGGTCTGGCCGCGCCCCACTGGGATCAATACGCCAGAGGCACTATGGTCGGCATCACCGGCGGCACTACCCGCGAGCAGATCGTGCGCGCCACGCTGGAGAGCATCGCCTATCAGGTCAGCGATAATCTGAAGGTCATGCGCTCTGACAGCGGCATCCCCATCGAGCGCATCCGGGTCGATGGCGGTATGGTCTGCAACCGCTTCCTGATGCAGTTCCAGTCGGACATTCTGGGCATCCCCGTGGAGGTCCCGGCAGTGTTCGATACTACGGCGGTGGGCGCGGCCCGGCTGGCGGCGCTGGGACACGGTGACTTCCCCGACCCCTACGGCGTGGCCGGCGGGCAGATGAAGAAGTGCTATGAGCCGCACATGAGCGAGGATCAGCGGCAATACCTGCTGAGTCAGTGGGAGCGGGCCGTACAGCGCGCCATGCACTGGGCCCAGTGAAGCAAGTGACCCCATGGGAAACCATTCTGATATACACGCATCATTTAAAGGAGGAAACATCATGAAGAAGAACATTGCAATTCTCGGCGGCGGCAACGGTGCCCATACCATGGCGGGTGATCTGGCCCTGCGCGGCTATGGCGTGCGGATGTGGGAGGATCCCGCGTTTATCGGCAGACTGAGCGTACTGCGCGACACGCTGACGATCCGCTGCACCGGCGAGGTCAGCGGCAGCGGCAAGATCGAGATGCTGACCGATGACATGGCCAAGGCCATCGACGGCGCGGACTACATCGCCGTTGTCACGCCCTCCACCGCCCATGTGGCCGTGGCAGAGAAGCTGAAGGGCCTTGTCAGCAAGGAGCAGGTCATTCTGATCTACCCCGGCGGCTTCGGCGCGCTGGAGTTCCGTAAGGTGCTGGGCGACGAGTGCCCCGTTATCGTGGAGACCAACAACCTGCCCTACGACACCCGCCTCAACGGCCCGGCCTCCGTGTTCTGCTCCGGCAAGAGCCCTGTCAGCATCGCGGTATTCCCCGCTGACGCGGACAAGGCGTTCCTGGACGACGTTATGGACATCAGCCCTTATGACCGCATCTATGAGGATGTTCTGGAGAGCGACCTGTCTCTGGTGAACCCCTCTGTCCACTCCGGCCCCTGCCTGATCAACTTCGGCGCCATCGAGCAGCAGGATCTGCGCGGCAAATTCTGCATGTACGAGCATTTCACCTTCGGCGCTGCCAAGATCGACTGGGCCATCGACGCCGAGCGCAAGGCCGTAGGCGCCGCGCTGGGCTACAAGCTGACCCCGCTGGAGGACTTCTGTGAGCCGAAGGACGGCGTGCTGAAATGGCAGGACATCTATCAGAAGATGCACGGCGCTCCTGAGC
>CAVBAZ010000305.1:0-2952 GCA_963593515.1 Bacteroidaceae bacterium | reverse complement strand
GTCCCATAGAGCACCTCTCCTTTCTATTATAACTATAGTGTTCACAGGGCGGCTTGTCCAGCCACCTTTTCGGTTGGTTTGGGGTATTCGCGGAACATTTTGCGGCAAATATCGGTCATGCCGCCATTACTAAAAAGAGGAGCACTCCTGTTGGAGTGCTCCTCTTTTTGGCAAAGAACCACATTTTAGATCGAAACTTGTTCACTGGAAAATCATCCATTTTCGACGCGGTGTTTTCCGGCCGAAACATTATGAAAATCCGGAATTTATCTGGATATTATCAGAACGCCAGAGCAAAATGTGATTTTTTCAAAACACAAATTTGGAAACTCCGTTCTTAATTCCTCTGCAATACAATATATCTCGGTACTATCCCATTCAGCGCTGCTTTTTTCTTTGCATTTATACCATTCATCACGAGTCTCAAAGGCTATGTCTCCGATAAGGATCTTACCTCCATCTTTCAGGTAATTCAGCAGCTCTTTCAAGAAATGAACCTTTTGGATATCCGTTAGGTGGTGAATGGAGTACGTCGCAACAATGAAATCATATCTCTCTTGCCTTAGTGGTTCGACTAATCCTAGTGTAAAATCACCTTTATAAAGATGCGCATCAGGCATCTTTTCTAAAGCCAGTTCAATCATTTTGGACGAAAAATCTTGTCCATAAACGATGCATCCATTTTCATATAATTTTCTAGTCAGCGTGCCAGTACCGAAACCTATGTCAAGTACGATTGGATTTTGCTTTTCAATTATCGTTTTATAAATAATTCCAAGAATCTTTTTGTACCCTGCAAACGGATAAGTATTTTCTTCGTCTGATAATCCAACAGATTTATCGTATCCATTCGCCCACAAATCAAATCCTTTACTATCTAACATCCTTACCTCCACAAATTTCACCTTGTCGCATTCAATATAAAACGTCCACCGTAATCCTATCAAAATTACGGCGGACGTTTGGTGCGGGTATGGGGACTCGAACCCCAACGTCTCTCAACACGAGAACCTAAATCTCGCATGTCTACCAATTCCATCATACCCGCGTATGTGCATTTTACTATACCACATTCCGCGCCGCGGCACAAGAGAAAGTTGCACCGCATCTGGTATTATCGTCTGCACAAAAACTGGACATACGATGATATCCAAAAGGTGGTATAATAAAATATTGTACTCATGAAGAAACGAGGGCTTTCCCATGAAACGCATTGCCAGTATTCAGGATGTGTCCTGTCTGGGCCGCTGCTCCCAGACGGTGGCGCTGCCGGTGGTCTCCGCCATGGGGGTGGAGTGTGCCATATTGCCCACCGCCGTGCTGAGCACCCACACCAGCTTCCCGGACTTCATCTGCACCGACCTGACGGACGGTCTGCTGCCGGTGGCCCGCCATTGGAAGGCGCAGGGCGTGCATTTCGACGCGCTGTATACCGGCTATCTGGCCTCTGACCGGCAGGTGGCGGTGGTGCTGGAGCTGCTGGAGCTGCTGCGGGAGGAGGACACCCTGCTGTTCGTAGACCCTGCCATGGCCGACCACGGAAAGCTCTACGCTGGTTTCGGCCCGGAGTTCCCGTCCCTGATGGCGCAGGTGGTGTCCAGGGCCCAGATCACCGTCCCCAACATCACCGAGGCCAGTCTCATGACCGGTCTGCCCTACCGGGAGACCTATGGCGAGGACTATATCCGCGCGCTTTTGCAGGGCGTGGCGGCGCTGGGCGCGGAAAAGGTGGTGCTGACCGGCGTTTCACTGGAGCCGGATACCATCGGTTTCATGTCCTACGACAGCTCCACCGGCGCATACGACCGCTACTTCAACCGCCGGGAGCCTCACGCCTATCACGGCACCGGCGACATCTTCTCCGCCACAGCGGTGGGCGGCATCATGCGGGGTCTGAGTTTGAAGGATGCCTTCCGTTTGGCGGTGGACTTCACCCTCCACTGCATCGAAGTGACCCGCACCGACCCGCAGGCGGCATGGTACGGCGTGGAGTTCGAGCGTGCCCTGCCCATGCTGACGGAGCGCATGGGAGATAACTGACATACCAGAAGCGGACGGCGGCCATGCAGGCCGCCGCCCGGTTTTTTCACCTCATATTACGTTTAATTTACCGCATAGTGGAAAAGGTATCAATGGAAAAGCCGCTAAAAATGGCCCGGCTCCCTTTGTTAAGAACTAAACAACCTATTTTTCGCTTTTTTTCTTGCATTTCTTGCCGCACCGGTATAAAATATTGAAGAATATTCACACGGAAAGGTTTTGCACATACATGACTCATCCTTACAAGACCCGTGAAGGCGGCGCCACAGTCACGGTGTTTGTCCCCTATGACTGTCAGAATCACTGCCCCTTCTGTATCAATAAGCAGGAATATGCCGACTGTACCGGCTTCTCTCTGGAGAAGATCATCGACTCCATCCACACGCTGGATGCCATCACGCCCCGCTGCGACTTTGTGTTCACCGGCGGCGAGCCGCTGGCTGACCTGAACGCCCTGCAAAAGATGCTGGATGCCATCCCCACCACCCACAAGGTGTATATCAACACCACCTTCCCGGTGCAGGAGCATACCACGCTGGACGAGATGGTGGCCTTTACAGAGCGCAATAAGGACAAGATCACCTGCATGAACATCTCCCGCCATTTACAGAAGTATGTGGAGGAGAGTCCTGACGAGGTGCTGGGCCGCATCGCCTGCCGCACCCGCATCAACTGCGTGCTCTACAAGCGCTATCCCGCCGACAAGCTGCCCGCCTATGTGGAGCGCTTCCTGCCCTACGGCATCCCCGTCCAGTTCCGGTACGACTATACCGAGACCACACCGGAGAACCTGTATGACGAGGAGCATGACCAGATCCTCCACGATCTGCGCCGCCTGTTCACCTATAAGGGGCTGGACGGCTGCCGCATGCGCAACGGCTTCCACTTTGAGTATAAGGGCCTGCACCTGAC
>CAVBAZ010000304.1:0-14604 GCA_963593515.1 Bacteroidaceae bacterium | reverse complement strand
AGAAGCGCCTGTGCGATGCACAGGCGCTTCTTCCTTGTTGGGGGATAAAAAGGATATGATAGACGTTTCCGTTCTCAGGCATAGCGTTCTTCGTGGGGGATCGCCGCCTTTTGGCCGTGCATAAGGCGGCATATCTTCCGGGCAGGCGTTTCATCATCCGGACGGTGGATCGCCGAGGACATCTGCCGCAGGCGCTCCGGATCGGCCAGCAGGGCCATGGCGGTATCCGCCAGCAGCTTGGGCGTCTTAGCGGTGACCGCGCCGCCTTGCCGCAGGAAAAAGTCCAGATTGTGGCCCTCACAGCCCGCCACGGTATCCATCAGCACCATAGGCAGGCCGCAGGCGGCGGCTTCGGTGGTGCTCAATCCGCCGGGCTTGGTCAGAAACACATCGGCACTGTGCATCAGCTGCGGCACATTGTGTACCATGCCGTGGATATGGAGCTGTCGGTTTCCGGCATAGTGCTTTTGCAGCTTGCCGTACAGCTCCTCGTTTGCGCCGCAGACCACCGTCAGCTCCTGCTCCGGCGTCAGGCGGATGGCAAGCTCCTCCGTCAGCTCCCGGATCGGGCCGCAGCCGATGCTGCCGCACATCATCAGAACATGCTGGTGATCGGCAGGGATGCTCAGCTCCGCCTTGGCGGCGGCTTTGTCGACAAAGCGGTAAAACGCCGGCTTCACGGGAATACCGCTGGCTACCAATTTTTCGCGGGGTACGCCGCAGGCGGCAAACTCGTCCTTCAGCGTCTCGTCGGGGATGAAGTAGTAGTCCAGCACAGAATCCTCTACGCTGGGACTGCATGTGTAGTCGGTGGCTACGAAGCCCGTGAGCAGCGGCATAGGGTGCCGCTCCAGCATGGCCGTTACCGCCAGCGCCGGGAAAACATGGGTACAGATGACAGCATCGTAATCCCCGGCGCAGATGAAGCGGTACAGCCGCTCAGTGCCGGAGGTCAGATAGCGGTAAACGGTAGTTCCCTCCCGGAACAGCGAGGTGCGGTTCTCCACATTGCGGTAGCCCGCGCCGTACAGCTTCGGCGCGTGGCGGTAAATGCGGGAGTGCCAGTCGGCAATAAAGCGGGAGGCGTGCTTGGAGATGAATTGCAGCGCCTCCACGATCTCACATTCCTCTCCCCGATCCAGATACGCTTCCTGTATGGCCCTGGCGCAGGAGTTATGCCCCTCGCCCGTATTGCAGCTCAGTATCAGCGTGCGCATGGGTGTCCTTCCTTTCCTGTTTCCGTTGCTGTAAAGTCAATAGCCTTTCCAGCCTTGGCCGGTTATACCGCTGGATGATGATAAAGGGCAGATTGCCCAGCAGGATATAGACGACGGTAATCGCAATGCCGCCCGCGCCGGGCCAGATGGCAAGGCAGGCAAGCCCCGTCACCGACAGCAGCGTGTGGATGAACTCCGCCACGCAGGTCTCCTGGATCATGCGGGGCAGGTCGCTGAAGGTCTCTGCCGTCAGCTTTTTCGCAGGCATCAGCCCCGGAAGAATACGGCTCATGTCCGGCACACGGCTCTGCCACTCCTTGACACGGAGGGCGCGGAACAGCTTTTGCTCCTTGGGTGAGCAGCGGTAGGGAAAGGCGTCGCCGCGAAACCATTGCTTGGGCAGCAGCCGTCCCAGCAGAAATGCGGCGATACCGGTGGCCGCCAGATACAGGGCGCAGCGCAGAAATTTCACAGCATGTTCCTCCTTCCCTCTTGCCTAGTGTTCCATCTTTTTTCCCATTTTAAAAGGAAAGCTGCAACAAAACCTCAATTCAACATCAAGCTTTGTTGAACTTTCGGCGCAAAAAAGTATCCCGGCCTGTCAGCAGACCGGGATACTTTTTTGCTTATAGGGGCAGCCGCACCGTGAAGCGGCATCCGGCTTCCGGGAGATTCTCCAGCGTGACCGTGCCGCCGCTGAACTCCACGATCTTCTTGACCAGCGGAAGGCCCAGACCGTTGCCGTCCATCACATGGGAGTTGTCACTTTGATAGAACTTGTGGAAGATACGCTCCTGCTCCTCCGGCGCGACGCCGGGGCCGTTGTCGTCGATGGTAAACACGGCAGTCCCCTCCACCTGCCGCAGCCGCAGCGCGATCATGCCGCCCTGCGGATCAAACTTGATGGCGTTGTCGATCAGGTTGCTCCATACATGGAGCAACAGACTCTCATAGCCACTATATGAGATCTTGTCCAGCTCCACGTCAAAGTCAATGTCCTTTTCCGTCCATTTCTGCTCCAGTGCTACGATGGCCTGCCGCACCTGCTCGTCAAGGCGGAAAACCGTGCGCTGCGGATGGATGGACTGGTTATTGATCTTGGACAGCAGCAGAATGTTGCCGGTCAGTGTGGAGAGCCGGTGGGTATTGAACAGTATCTTCTCAATGTACGCATCCTGCTCAGCCTGCGACTGCTGGTGGTCCTGCAGCAGAGAAGCGTAGCCCTCGATAGCGTTGATGGGCGTCTTGAACTCGTGGGATACATTGGAGATGAAATCGGTTTGCAGCGTCTCCGTGGCGGCCAGCTCCTTGACCATCAGGTTAAAGCTGTCGTAGATGTCGTTGACGTCCTTCAGCTTACTGCGGCACTGCGCGGTCACCTGAAAGTTGCCGTCGGCCACCTCCTTCATGGCCTTGCCCAGTTGGGTAATGGGGTCAATGAAGGATTGGGTGATGAACTTGGTGATGGCGCCGCCCACCACGATACTGAACAGGATGGCCCACACGAAGATGGGAATACTGAGCGTAACACCCAGCCAGCGCTGCAGGAGCCAGCCCGCCAACTCCGACAGCAGTACCACCACGACAAACTCCGCCATGCAGATCAGGAAAAATTTCACCCGCAGCGTGACCTTCGGGGTAAGCTCCTTTTTCACAGCTTCACCACCTTATAGCCCACGCCCCGCATGGTGACGATCTTGAAATCCGGATTATCCCGGAACCGCTCCCGCAGGCGTCCGATGTGGACATCCACCGTATGGGTGTCCGTCTCGGAGCTGTAACCCCAGATGTCATCCATCAGCTGCTGGCGTGTGAAGATGCGTCCGGGGAAGGAGACCATTTTGTAGAGCAGCATGAACTCCTTCTGGGGCAGCGTCATGGTCTCCTTATCGGTATGCACGGACAGGGAGTCGCACTCCAGCACCGTGCCGCCGATGACCTGCCGCCGCTCGTTGGCCATCTGTGCCCGACGCAGCAGCGCACCCACCCGCAGCACCATCTCGTTGATATTGACGGGCTTCACCATATAGTCGTCGCTGCCGGAGAGGAACCCCAGACGCATATCGTCAAAGGCATCCTTGGCGGTGATCATCATGACAGGCGTGGTCATGCCCGCTTCCCGCAGTGCACTGACCAGCTGATAGCCGTCCATCTTCGGCATCATGATATCGGATATAATGAGATCATAATAGCTGGTATCGAGGGCGTGCAGCGCTTCCTCCCCGTTGGAGACGCCGACGACGCTGTACCCGTTTTTGGTCAGCACATGCTGGAACAGCTGCCGCAGCTCGCGATCGTCCTCCGCAATCAATATTTTAAACATGGGAACCTCCTGTATCGGCTGTTTTCCAAATCAGTATACCATAACTATCATAGCGGTACATCAACTTTTCTTCAACCGTACCTCAATTTTTATTGAGAAAATAACAAAAAGGAGAGGATCGCTCCTCTCCCCTTTTTGCGATGGTTCAGATCTTCTTTACGGAAATGTCGCAGATCTGGACGTTTACGCCCTTTTTCTCCGCCAGCGCCGAGACCTTCTCCACAATCAGGCTGCGCTTCTTCGCGGCCATATCCGCCACGAACTGGTCACGCTCGTCCTGATCCTTTTTGCCGAGGAATTTGTGGGCCATCCGCAGCAGCTCCTCCTGCTTCCACGCAAGCCGGCCCACCAGTCCCTTTCTGGTTCTGAGCTTTTTGGACACTGCGGGCACCACCAGATCCACCACGCCGTCATAATCCAGATCAGAAATCAAGAGCTTCACTTCCAGCATGTTCTTCTCCCCTTTTCACCATTTTTTCTTGAAAGTACCATACATCCGCCGTTATGTCAATGTCTTCCCGCAGAAAAATACCGGAAGCCGACAGCTTCCGGTATTTTTGTTCAGTATTGCCTGATACGCGGTGTGCGCTTTTTACGCCTCGGGACCGGCCTTGACCAGAGCCTTACCGGCCTCGTTGGTCTCATACTTGGCGAAGTTCTTCACGAAGCGGCTGGCCAGATCCTGTGCCTTGGTCTCCCACTCGGCGGCGTCGGCATAGGTGTCGCGGGGATCGAGGATGGCGGGATCCACACCGGGCAGCGCGGTGGGCACCTCGAAGTTGAAGTAGGGGATCATCTTGGTGGGCGCGGTCTTGATAGCGCCGGACAGGATGGCGTCGATGATACCGCGGGTATCCTTGATGGAGATGCGCTTGCCGGTGCCGTTCCAGCCGGTATTGACCAGATACGCCTTGGCGCCGGACAGCTCCATCTTCTTCACCAGCTCTTCTGCGTACTTGGTGGGATGCAGCTCCAGGAAGGCCTGGCCGAAGCAGGCGGAGAAGGTCGGGGTGGGTTCGGTGATGCCCCGCTCGGTACCGGCCAGCTTGGCGGTGAAGCCGGACAGGAAGTAGTACTGAGTCTGCTCGGGCGTCAGGATGGACACGGGAGGCAGAACGCCGAAAGCATCAGCGGACAGGAAGATCACGTTCTTCGCGGCGGGCGCGGCGGAAATGGGACGCACGATGTTCTTGATGTGGTCGATGGGATAGCTGACGCGGGTATTCTCGGTAACGGACTTGTCGTTGAAGTCGATCTTGCCGTTCCCGTCCACGGTGACGTTCTCCAGCAGGGCGTCGCGGCGGATGGCGTTGTAGATGTCAGGCTCGGAATCCTTATCCAAATTGATGACCTTGGCATAGCAGCCGCCCTCGAAGTTAAAGACGCCGTTATCGTCCCAACCGTGCTCGTCGTCGCCGATCAGCAGGCGCTTGGGGTCGGTGGACAGGGTGGTCTTGCCGGTGCCGGACAGGCCGAAGAAGATGGCGGTATTCTCGCCGTTCATGTCGGTGTTGGCGGAGCAGTGCATGGAGGCGATGCCCTTCAGGGGCAGATAGTAGTTCATCATGGAGAACATACCCTTCTTCATCTCGCCGCCGTACCAGGTGTTGATGATGACCTGCTCACGGGAGGTGATGTTGAAGGCCACGCAGGTCTCGGAGTTCAGACCCAGCTCCTTAAAGTTCTCTACCTTGGCCTTGGAGGCGTTGTAGACCACGAAGTCAGGCTCGAAGTTCGCCAGTTCCTCAGCGGTGGGCTTGATGAACATATTCTCCACGAAGTGGGCCTGCCATGCCACCTCCATGATGAAGCGGACGGCCATGCGGGTGTCCTTGTTGGCGCCGCAGAAAGCGTCCACCACGAACAGGCGCTTATTGCACAGCTCACTGACGGCGATGTCCTTCACCTTGGCCCACACATCCTCGCTCATGGGATGGTTGTCGTTCTTATAGTCTTCCGTGGTCCACCACACGGTGTCCTTGGAATTTTCGTCCATGACGATGTACTTGTCCTTAGGAGAGCGGCCGGTGTAGATGCCGGTCATGACATTCACGGCGTCCAGCTCGGTGACCTGACCGACCTCATAGCCGGTCAACTCTTTCTTGGTCTCCTCGACAAAGAGTTCTTCATAGGAGGGGTTGTAAACGATTTCGCTTACGCCGGTGATACCGTACTTTTTCAGATCGATCATGTTATGTACTCCTTTTCATATATTTTAAAATAATTACACTTGTATGGAATGTCCCCCACATTTGAGTTCATCCCTATTATACCACAGCTTTTTCGGATATTCCATTGTTCAAACCGTATAAAAATCTTACAATACTTTTGACAACCTAACAAAAAATCAGGCTCAATGCGAGCCTGATTTTGCGCTTATCCCCCAAGATGCAGCACAGCCTCCAGCACACCGCCTCCCACGGCCAGTGCTTTGTCCGAAGCGGTGTAGCAGTACTCCTCCTTACAGCGGGGATCCACGTCGCCGGACTTCATACCCTTGAAAACCGGCGTTCCGTCCGCCAGCAGGCCCCGCAGCACGCCGTCAATGGTGCAGACCATAGGCTTTCCATTCACCTCGCCCGCCACGTCGCCGGACTTGACCTGTGCGCCGATGTCCAGCACCGTGTGGAAGATGCCGTCGTCCGGAGCCCGCAGCACCCGCTCACCGGCGTAGCCGCCGATCAGACCGGGAATATTGGTGTTGGGCAGGGCGCTGCCCTTGTAGATCACCCGGCCCAGCGTGTGGCCGCGCATGGTCTCCACCACCGCGTGGCAGTCCTCTCCTGCCGTAAAGCCGGGGCCGATGCCCACCACCACAGGCGCGTCCGTGATCTTCGTTCCCAGGTTCCGTTTGGCAAGAATGGCATCCACCAGCGCATCAGGCCGCAGTTCTGCCCGGCAGGCGCAATCCGGATCGGCCAGCACCGGGATATCGCCCCGTGCCGCGATCTGCTCCGCTGCCGCGACATTCTCCGCAAAGACGGCACGGACACCCTCCACTGTGGTCTCGCCGTAGACGATGGCCTGCGAAAAGCAGACTGTGCGGCGGATAGCCGTTGGCTTGGGCAGATCCGTCATAATGACTTGCATCCGGGCGCGGTAAAGCCGCAGGGCGATGCCGGTGGCGATATCTCCCGCTCCTCTGATCAACACGCGCATAACGCCATCTCCTCCTGTTATCTTCTTTTTCTTGAGAATAGCACGTCTTTTCCGGATAGTCAATCATCTCCTTGACGATTGGCCCTCCGGCTGGTACAATATTCTTATGAAAGAATTACGCTACAATCTATCCTGCCGCCTGTTCACCGACGCCAAGTGCTTCGGCCCCGGCGTTGCCCAGCTGCTGCACCGTGTGGAGCGGCTCCATTCCCTGCGCGCCGCCGCGCTGGAGATGGAGATGGCCTACTCCAAGGCGTGGACGGTCATCAAGAACTCCGAAAATTCTCTAGGCTTTAAGCTGCTGGATTCCACCGCCGGAGGAAAGCACGGCGGCGGCGCTGTCCTGACGCCGGAGGGCAAGGCTCTGCTGACAGCCTATGACCAGTTCTGTCAGGAGCTGCGCGACTACGGCGACAAGCTATTTGCCGAAAAATTCGCATCGTTTTTAGACGAATAACCGCATAAAAACAGCGCCTGCTTTTCTCAAGCAGGCGCTGTTTTTATCTTGTTTTGAGCCATTCCATGACCTGAAGCAGCGAATCGAACACACCCGTTGCCATTTGCAGCGTCCCGTCGCCGGGACGGGCCACATCCGGCACACAGGCCACTGGGATATGCGCCGCCACAGCGGCACGCACACCGGCCTCACTGTCCTCCAGCACCAGCGAATCCTCCTCTGCCGCACCGGTCTTTTCGAGGGCCTTCAGGAAGATATCCGGCGCGGGCTTTCCGTTCTTTACCTCCGGGCCGAAGGTGAAGAAGTCAAAATAACCGGTAACGCCGTTTTGTGTCAGGATCGTTCTGGCCCGCTCCTCAATGCTGGAGCTCGCCAGCGAGATCAGGCAGCCCTGCTCCTTCAACCAGGCCAGCAGTTCCCGCGCGCCGGTTTTCAGCGGGATGCCCCGGCGGACGTATTTGCTCTCCCGTTCCTCATACTGTCGGATGCCCTCCTCCGCCGTGATGGGCAGAGCATACTCCTCGATGAAATCCGTCATATTCCGCAGGATCGTCCGGCCGCTGTACTTCTCCGCATAATGGGCCAGCGTAAAATCGTGGCCGTAATACCGCAGGATATCCCGGTCAACGTGATAGGCGACGGTCTCGCTGTCGATCAGCAGGCCGTCCAGATCAAAAATCGCAGAACGCAGCATGGTTCCCTCCCGTTTGCCTCAGTTATCACAGCGCGTCAGACGCTCCAGCAGTGCGCGGCAGCCATCCTCGATATCCCGCCACGCCGTGTCGAAATCCCCGGTGTACCACGGATCGGCCACATCGCCGGGATGGGCAGTGCCCTCCAGTATCAGGTGCATCTTCCCCTCCGGATCGCCGCCGCAGATACGGCGCATGTTCCGCAGGTTGGCCTCCTCCATGCCGATCAGCAGATCATAGCAGCCGTAATCCTCCGCGCACAACTGGCGGGCCACCTTACCCTTGCAGCCGATGCCGTGCTGGGCCAGCTTCTGGCGGGCAGGCGGATACACAGGATTGCCGACCTCCTCCCGGCTGGTGGCGGCGGAGGCGATCTCGAACCGGTCGGCCAGACCAGCCTTTTTCACCATGTCCTTCATGATGAACTCCGCCATAGGACTGCGGCAGATATTGCCAAGGCAGATAAATAATATACGAGTCATTTCCTTCGCTGCATCCCCTTACTTTACATGCGTGTATATATTTGATGGCCGCTGCTATGCATATATGAAGTATTACCCGAACCAAATTTATTGATCGATTATATCATAATAATCACTTGCCACGGCGCTGTCAAGGAATATGTCAAAAACGCTTCAGCCCTTCAAACGACTAACAGCTCCTTTGCGTTTTGATGGAAATTCATCATTACGCAAAGAAGCTGTATTATGGTATTACGATGTATATTACGCCTGCTGCGGCGCGTACTTTTCCAGAATACCCCGCAGGGCCGACAGCGAGCTGGTGTGGCACCGCTCGATAATGGTATCCGCGCCCTTCATCTCGCTCAGTGCGCCCTGCACCAGCTTATGGGACATGGTGTTGGTGAAAAAGATCATCAGGTCAGGACGGCCCAGCTTATTCTTCAATCCGCCAGAGGTCTTTGTCACTACCTTTGCCTGACAGCGATAAGACTGGCACAATTCCTTATAGCGGCGCTCCATGCACTCATTTCCGCCCAGTATCACAACGCTCATAAATCGTCTCCTTTTCCGCAATTTCCTATGGTCAGGGTCAATGCCCCATACACGTTTCGTTTTAGTTAGTATATGCTAACCGATGTACAAAGTATAACATGTCTTTTTGCGGTTGTCCAGTGCTAACTGCAAAAAAGACATGAAAATTTTAGATGACATCTATCCCATCCACCACCAGTCGATAGGACTCGTCCTTATCATAGACCCACGCATACCAGTGATAAAGGCCCACAATTCCAGTTTCCGTCTCAACGGTCTCCTGCGCCGCCGGATAAAATACCGAGCCGCAATTGTCCGCAACCACCGCATCGCCGCTGTTTACCGTCACGGAAACATAGTAGTCACGGCTGTTTTTCAGATGATAGACAATGACCGTTGCCGTCTCGGATGCATTGACCGTCTGCTCTACCGAAAGGCCGCCGGACGGGCTCCACCCGTCGCCGTTTCTTGCCACGCAATCCACCTGACAGCCGGACGCGCCGTCCATTGCCGCCACAAATGCGCTGTCCTCTCCCTCCAGTGTCAGGATGATCTCCCCCTGGTTCTTCCACCGAAAGGCCTCTTCCGGTGAGGAAAACACCTGCGTCCGGTGGATCGTAGGGATCAGACCAATCACAGTCACAAGGACGGCGGCGCCCATAACCGTTCCGATCTTGAACCAGCGCTTACGGAAAACCGGGCGCTTTCGCGTCAGGGCAAACACTACCGCCACCGCCGCCAGCCAGATCAACGTCAAAATGATTCCATACCACATGCTATCCGCTCCTTTACCCCTCTGGCTGACAGCATGAAAAGGGCGGCGTGTTACGCCGCCCTTTTCATATCGCGCGAGCCGATCTGTAAGCCGGGTTCTGTCTTGACAGTCATCTATCTAGGCGTACCGTTGCCGGCACGCTCAAGCCACCCCGGGGACGGCCGGGCCAGCCATCGTCCCCATACCGGTGTTGCTCCGGATAGAGTTTACAGCATCGGACTGTTCCCAGCCGATGGGTGAGCTCTTACCTCACCTTTCCACCCTTACCTCAAAAGAGGCGGTATATCTCTGTTGCACTTTTCCTGAAGTCGCCTTCGGCGGGCGTTACCCGTTATCCTTGCCCTGTGGAGCCCGGACTTTCCTCATCGGCAGGCTTTCGCCTTGCCGCCGCGACTGTCTGATCCACTCGCAGCTTCCATTTTACCCAACCGCGCCGCAAAAGTCAACGGCAAATCCCGCTTGATATTTCAAGAGAAGCTCTTGTTCTGAAATGCGTTTTCGATTATAATTGTTGTAACCGAAATCAGCAAACCGGATATCAGGGAGGCTATTATGGATAAAACAATTGATCGTGACAAAATCGAACCGGCTGCCCCGGAGTGGAAGGCCTATTTTGAGGGAAATTTCTGGGGACACTTGGGAAAAGACCGTGCCGGGACAGAGATCAAATTGAATCAGCAATTTGATTGGGCAGGGCATCATTGGATCATCCCCGCGGTATATTCCTGCGGCAAGGGTCTGGTTGTAGATTTCTGCATGCGTACCGAGGCGGAGGACATCCGCAGGTTCATCGCAAAATGGAACCTGACTGCCGAGAATGACTCGGAGGAAAACTTTACCCAGGAAGAGCTGATGCAAATGGAATTGGAGAATCCGCTTGGCCTTGATTTCAGCGCTAAAATAACGTTGAACGGAAAAACGATGAAGTCTTCTCATGGCTGTGCGGTAGGCATCAGTCCATGTTTGCCGGATGGTGCGAAAAATGAGAAAGTGGCACAGGTGGCAGCCGCTCACTATGGCTTAGACGATTCCTACGGCTGGACGATTTACAGGCAATGTTATCCGTGGACAAGCAAACGCCGTCCTGAAATAAAATCACTTTCCCTTACGATGAAGCAGCGGCCATGCTGTGTGCCCGGGCCGCATTTTAGGACACACGCTCCCGGCGATTCGTTTTCCTTTGTTCATCCGGTCAGCGGAACGGAATACACATTGACGGTGCAGGAGCTGGAGCGACAGACAGCTTCTCACGAACAATTTGACTCGGATCGCTGGGTCTACCCGACGCATTTTACCGCCATGAGCTATACGCTCTCTCCTGAGCCAGACAATGATATTTCGATCTGCGATTGTGCTGCGGGCGACAGGCCTTTGGAACGAAACGATACTGCCGGTGTCGGTGTGATCGGCGGTACAGTCAGCCCAGCCGTAATCGTGTTCGGAAAAAGCACCCAAGGAAATCTGCGCACGGTTTGCTCCGCGCTGCACTTTGAACCGACAGAGGAAGATATCGAATGGCGCGTTGAGTTTCATACCGTTCAATTTTTGAACGAAACCTTCTCGCTCATGTAACGCACATGCGCCGGAGATCAATGTTTGGAAGAGTGTGATCGTATGAAAAAGCGGAAAATAACGATGCTGTTCATACTCCTTTTCGCAATCGCGGCGGCGTTTTGCCTGTGGTTTGACTTCAACTCATACGAAAGCCAGTCCAAAACGATCCCCTGCGAGGACGATGGCATTATCTTTTCCATCACGACATTCAACGGTGACAGTGAATCTACGCCGTTTGTCAAATGCCTCGGACACACCTGGCTGTCCATTGATAATCAGTCCGGTCATTCGATGTATCTAAAGGAGCACGAGATCAAGCATGGCGAGATGATTACCTTCTCGATTTGGGCTGTTTCTGATCTTCCGGGACTGCTTTTCAATCTGGAATCGGCCTATATTTCGGCGTATGACCGGTACGCTGGCCGGAAGTCATTGAGCGTCAATATCGAAGAAGCACAGCTAAAGATCATCGAATCCTATATCGACCGGAACGACAAATGGACGCTCAGCAAAAATTGCAGCTATTGGTCAGTTCACTTGTGGAACGAGGTGGTGGACGAGGCGTTCAGACTCAAGACACAGGCCCTTTTCTATACGCCAAAGAGACTGGAAAAAGCCTTTTGTGAATTCGATGGCGTCGAGGTAGACAAGGACTTTTCGCGGGCGGGTCGTATCTTCTGCTACCGTGACGGCGTTAGAACGGAGCTACAATTATGTTCGTGAAAATTATAAAAAGCGAGCCCGTGCGCCTGGTTCTATACACCGTGTTGGGCGCTTTCGGCCTTTATAACGGAATTTCCTGCCTTGTTACGCTATATAAAGCCGGAAATCAGCCCTACCTGCTGTCGGAGACGGAGCGGTTCGATTTCATGGGCTATCACATGATGGCCGCGATGCATGGCGCTATTTGTATTGCCCTTGCCGTCATCCTCATTCTTCTCGTCAGATGGATGCGGAAAATTGAATCAAATCAGGCGTAAGTGACTGCAAAGCATAAAGCCCCCTCGTGAGGAGCGACCTCACGAGGGGTTCTCTTTTCCCCGCCGCCTCTCCGGTCAAAAGGAGTTGTATTTTCCGGCGGCATATGCTATACTGGTAAATTGATATAATAGGTATATTGTTAGCATCTGCTATCAAAAGGAGGTCTTTTATCATGAAGATCGTGGTTTTGTCCGGCGGTTTCTGCACCGAACGCCATGTGGGACTGGTCAGCGGGAGCGGCGTGTGCCGTGCCCTGCGGGAAAAGGGCCATCAGGCCATTTTCGTGGATATGTTCATGGGACTGGAAAATTACCATGGCAAGCTGGAGGATATCTTTGACGCGCCCGACGGCCTGCTGGAAAAGGTGGCCATCGAAGAGACGGCTCCCGATCTGGAGGCTGTCCGGGCCGCGCGGCAGGACAAGAGTCCTTCCCTGCTGGGCAAGGACGTATTGAAGGTTTGCGCCATGGCCGACGCGGTGTTTCTGGCCATGCACGGCGCCAATGGCGAGGATGGCCGTATTCAGGCGGCGCTGGATCTGGTGGGCGTGCCCTATACCGGCTCCGGCTATCTGGGCAGCGCCATGGCCATGGATAAGGCCGTCACCAAGCGGATGATGGACTCTCTGGGCATCCGCACCGCCCCGTGGGTGGACGTACATTATACCAAGGATGATATTCCCCGCCTGACGCAGGAGCTGATGGTGCCCTGCGCGGTGAAGATGGTCAACGGCGGCAGCTCCATCGGCATGGCTTTGCCGGACACCCGCGAGGAACTGGAAAAGGCCCTCTACGACCTGCTGCCCTATGGCGGCCATGTGGTGGTGGAAAAGAAGATCAAAGGCCGCGAAATTCAGATCGCCGTGCTGGGCGACACCTATCTGCCCGCCGTGGAGATCATCCCCAAGGGCGAGTACTTCGACTATGTGTGCAAGTATCAGAAGGGCGGCGCGGAAGAGATCTGCCCCGCGCCCATCTCCGACGAGGAGTGGCGGCAGGTAGGCGAGATGGCGCTGAAGCTCCATCAGGGGCTGGGGCTGGCCGTCTACTCCCGCAGCGACTTCCTGCTGGACGCCGAGGGCAAGGCATGGTGCCTTGAGATCAACACCCTGCCGGGCATGACGCCCACCAGTCTGGTGCCGCAGGAAGCGGCGCAGGTGGGCCTCAGCTACGCCGACCTGTGCGAGAAGATCGTACTGGATTCCATCGAGGCCAGAAAGGCGGAATACAGATGACCGGCTGCACCGTAAAGGAGCTGTGCGCCGCCGTGGGCGGCACGCTGCTGCAGGAAAGCGGTGCGGTGGTGACGGAGGTTTCCACCGACAGCCGCAGCATCCCCGCCGGGGCGCTGTTCGTCCCGCTGGTGGGCGAGCGGTTCGACGGTCACAACTATCTGGACGCGGCGCTTGCTGGCGGTGCGGCTGGCTGTCTGACGGCCAAAAAGCCCACTTCCCTGCTGGAAGGGAAATTCTATATTCAGGTGTCCGACACGCTGGAAGCCCTGAAAGCGCTGGCATCGTGGTATCGGGCGAAGTTCGATATTCCCATGGTGCAGGTCACCGGCAGCGCCGGAAAGACCACCACCAAGGAGATGATCGCCGCTGTCTTGAGCCAGCGGTTCTCCACGCTGAAAACCCAAGCCAACTTTAACAACGCCATCGGCACGCCGCTGACGCTGCTGAACCTCGCCCCGGAGCATCAGGCTGCCGTCATTGAGACCGGCATGAACCACTTCGGCGAGATTCGCTATCTGGGCGAGATGGTGCGGCCCACCGTGGCCGTTATCACCAATGTAGGCGACGCCCATATTGAAAACTTAGGCGGCACGCGGCAGGGCATTTTGCAGGCCAAGTGCGAGATCTTTGAGAATTTGCAGCCGGGCGGCCTTGCCGTACTGAACGGTGACGACGAACTGCTGTCCGGTCTGACACTGCCCTTCGAGACGGTGCTATGCGGCCGGCATGAGCGCTGCGGCGTCCGGGTCACCAACGTGGCCGAGCACGGTATCGACGGCGTCACCTGCACCGTCACCACAAAGCAGGATGTGTACGAGGTATCCATCCCCTCCCCCGGCGCGTATATGATCTATCCCGCCGCCATGGCCATCGCCATCGGCGAGCATCTGGGGCTGACCAAAGCGGAGATGCTGGCGGGTATCGCCGCCTACCGCCCCGTAGGCAGCCGCATGCATCTGGTACGGTGCAGCAATGACCGCATCATCATCGACGACTGCTATAACGCCAACCCTCAGGCCATGGCGGAGGCCCTGCGTATTCTGGCCCAGACGGAGCATCCCCGCCGCATGGCGGTGCTGGGCGACATGGGCGAGCTGGGCGACCTGACAGAGCAGGCCCACCGGGACATGGGTGAGCTGACTCGCACGCTGGGACTGGACACCGTGGTGGCCGTTGGCTCCAAGGCCAAGGCCATTCAGGACGCCAACCCCGACGCC
>CAVBAZ010000303.1:0-5303 GCA_963593515.1 Bacteroidaceae bacterium | reverse complement strand
TTGGTACT
This sequence comes from Bacteroidaceae bacterium, assembly GCA_963593515.1. GTDB lineage: Bacteria > Bacillota > Clostridia > Oscillospirales > Oscillospiraceae > Vescimonas. The sequence continues at coordinate 5,295 of CAVBAZ010000303.1, read as the reverse complement.
GCTACCGGACACAAGAGTCCTGCTTTCGGAAACCGCTGTGTTCGACAGTTTTGCGTGTGGCTTCCGACTGGCGCTGGAACTGACAACTGAATCACAACAACACCAAAAAGAACGGTCAGAGGAAGCTCTGGCCGTTCTTTGCGCAACGGAGGAAGAGCAAGATGAAAACTAAGATCACATTACTGACAATCAGCGCGGTGTTACTGCTCACGGCCTGCGGGCGAGTGGAGCGCAGTTCAACAGAAACGGCATCACCGCCAACACCGGCGGTGCAGGACGAAAAACAGCAGCCACAAGCAACACCTGAGCCAACAATGACAGCGCAGGAACCGGACACAGTACCGATCACAACGCAGGAGCAACCACAAAAAGAGAATACCCAGCAGGAGGTAATCACTCCGCAAACCATCGATGCCCCTGAACCAGTCGAGGAACCACCAGAGGAAATTCTCTCCGAGACCGTCCACGCCAAGACGGGATATGTAGAACCCAAACCAACACCGGAACCTGAACCGGCACCTGCGCCATCTGCACCCGCAGACCGTCAAGCGGCTATCGATACTGCCAACGCTTATGCGGTTACGCAGTACGGTGTCACTACAGACGCAAGTCTAACACTGGACAACAGCGCCTACCGATTCCCTGCGGCAGTACCAGTAGATGCCTCGCAGGAAACGCTGGAAGCCAAGGCGCAAGACATGGTGGACTTTACCTTTCGCCAACTCATGATGCAGGCTGGCGTGGACAGCCTTGCGGATACCGGATTCCGCTGCAATGTCTGCATCATTGAGGATAGCGGCAGCCTGTTGATCTACGTCCTCTACGACGGTTAAGCGGCGCAAAACCTGCGTCGGTGTAAGCAAAGAGTAGGGAGCCGGTCATTTGACCGGCTCTCGGTTATTATGACTCCTTCAGCCACTTCTCGAATTCCTCCAGAGAGATGATGTCGCGGTCACATTTTTTCTTCTGCTCTCTGGCCCGTTCGCTCCAAGCATAGAAGTAGTTGGCAGTGATGCGCCCCGCTTTAATCCATGCAAAACGACGTTTGTATTCACGGCGATAAGCTCTGAACACGGGGTCATCGGATTGTTTTTCTGCCCACTGCTGATACGACCCCATAGCACGGCACTTTAGATACCCGTCAATAGGTAACCGATCGCAGTACTCTGCGCTGACCCGCCCTGTCTGAGCAAAATAGCGTCCACATTTTTTGCACCGGCGCACGGTAACATTTCGTTCTACGCAAGTTCTGAGAGAGAAGTCAATGATATCCGAGATGTGTTTAGCGTACAGTACCGATACGCAATCTCCCGTGTCTATCGGCTCGAGACTGATAGGAATTGGGGTAAAAGAAAACATCTCCGGATCTTTTGGATGGTTTGGTGCGTCACATGAGAAATAACGCCGAATCTGCTGCTGCGGATCACGTCCGGCCTTGTCCACATCCAACACCAAGTCAAAGAATCGCTGTATCTTTCGCTGATACAGAGGCAGCTGCTCTGGCAGTTGCCGTAGTTCATCTGCCATCTGTGTGTCCTCTATGCTTCCACGATCATTATAAACTGTTTGATGAGTATACCGGTCATACCAACGGACGTATGGGAGCCGGAAGAAAACATGACGCCGAGACACTTGAGCTAACTCGTCCATTGCAGCAGTAGCAGCATCCTGACTTCCCTCCAGCAACCAACGATCCCAATTAACTGAAATACGCTGAAATATGGGAACTACTTCGGAACAGTCCATCTCGAGAAAGGTCAGCAAATTCTCTAAGAACATATCATATGCCCGCATGATCTCTCCACTGTGCGTTCCGTAGGGAGCGCAGAAGATGATCTCATACCGGTCTTCAAAATACATTTTGTAGAAGTACATAACAACCTCCAAAGTGTAGACTTATTATAAAAATATATTGACAGTGTTGACAGGCGTTTCTGTTTTTGGTATGATAACCCCAAGAGTTGTCTAAATAAATATTAAAGTTAGTCTAACACTCTGGAAGCTATTTGTCAATGAAAAAACTCCGACCTGATAAATAGTGCTGCACCTTCACAACTACATACCCATCACCAGAGAAGATACTCGCTGGGGAAGTACGCCACGACGCTGCACAGAGCAGCCGAGCGTGCCAAGGCTGAGACAAACGCCGCGCAAGCAAAGCGCGGCAGGAACGGCCTGTGGTGCATGGCAAATCCAACGAAAAGAGGTGAGAACCGTATATCGTCCCTACAAAAATGAAAGCCGCCAAACTGCTGCAACAGTCTGGCGGCACGCCGCGCTTCGGAAAACGCAGACGCCATCTGCAAACAGTCTAACAGAGAGACCTCCGAAACGCAAGTCCTTTTTCTCTGAATTTGAAACAAGGAGGATCTCATGAAACGATCCGTCTATACAAACTATGACGAGCTGCCGCTGTTCCTCAATGCGGAAATGGTAGCAAAGGTGCTGGGCATTTCCATCTCCAGCGCCTACGAACTGATGCACGAAACGAGCTTCCCCGCCCTGCGTGTGGGCAGCCGCATCGTTGTCCCGAAAGAAAAGTTCTGCCAATGGGTAGAGTCGCAGACAGGCGGTGCGAAATGACCCGCACCCTGCCGTGGCAGAAGCCCGACCCTGCCAAGAACTACTATCCCGTGCCGAAAGTCATCTGTCAATTGGGCCTGTCGCCTGGCGAGATCGCCGTGTACTCGTTCCTGTTGTTCTGCGAGGATCGTAAGACCTACCAGTGCTACCCCAGCTACCGTACCATCGGTGACGCCGTAGGCATGAGCCGCAACACGGTGTGCAAATATGTGAGGTCGCTGGAGGAAAAAGGTCTCATCCGCACGGAGCGCACCTCCATCGTTCTCAAGAATGGGCGAAAGCGAAACGGCTCTCTACTCTATACGCTGCTGCCGTGGAGACAGGCGGTGGAACAGTTCCATCAGCGACAGTTAGCTATGGCAGAGGCAGATGCCGAACGCCAACAGGTACAGCAGAAACTGGCGGAACAGGACAACTCGATGCACGGAGGTAAGGCCGTATGATCTCGCAACTGCTGTGTGCATTGATCGACAGTGACCCGCTGTATGTGGCCAAGCGCACTGCGGATACCCGCCGCTACATCATGGCAGCGTGGCGCAAGGCTCACGATGATCTGCTGGACGAAAATGCCGTGGCACTGTTCCTATGCGACCCGTTATGCGGCAGCCTGACTCCGGAGCAACGTGTGTTTGCCATCCGCTGTCGGGATGAAATGAACAGCGTCTATGGGGAGACGTTATTCCGCCTTGTACAGTGCTGGGTCATGGTACGTCGCGGCATGGTGAAGAGCCTGCGGGATGGCCTGAACCTGCTGGGGATAGGCAGCCCCAATGAACCCCCGTGTTCGCCCCTGTGAGCCGCTGTGTGGCCTCGTAGAAGAGCAGTAGGGTAAACCCACGCCCAGGGGGATTTGGAGCGATTTTGGAGGCCTTTTCGGTGCGCCGAAAAAGGAGCAGGTGAAAGAAACGACGCTTTGCTGCTGCCGTTCCGGCCACAACTGCCCGCAGTGCGGGCAGTTTCAGGGCTTTTCGCACGACGCTTTTCAACGCCTGTTTGGAGAGCCGCGGCGCTTATTTTGCAGAAAGTACGAAAAAAGCAAGTGTTTTCAAGGGTTTGGCACGACGCTTTGATAGAAAAGAAAGGATACAATCAATGGAAGACCATGGAAAAAGCAGACATACGATCTGGCTCCCGGACGAGACGTGGAACCGGGTAAAACTACTGTATAAAGAGGATAACTGTTTCTCCCAAAGTGAGTTTGTGGAAAAGGCAATACGGTTTTATGATGGCTATCTGCACACCGCAAAGTCCAGCGACTTCCTGCCGAAGGCGCTGCTGGAGGTGCTGGAAGGTTCGCTGGGTGTGTACGGTGACAGGCTGGGCAGGCTGCTGTTTAAGCTGGCGGTGGAGCACAACATGACAAACCATCTGCTGGGCGGCGATGTGGATATGACCCGCGAGGAGTATAACAAAATGCGCGGCAGCAGCGTCCGTGAGGTGTCGGCAACCCACGGAGCGATCTCCTTCAAGGATGTGCTGCTGTTCTATCGGGGAGAGTGATCAGCACAAAATCTATGCCGCCGAACAAAGAAAAGCGAAATCTTTTCCTAGCTATTCCGCCCAGCTTGTGGTATGTATGTTGGTTACAAATCGGAGGTGATCCCAATGGCAAAACGAAGACCAGCCGGTGACGGCATGGTGCGTAAGCGGGAAGATGGGCGCTGGGAGGGCCGCATTGTTGTCGGCCACAAGGAAAACGGTGAGCCGCTGTTCCGGCACGTCTACGCCAAGACCCAAAAGGCACTGCTGGACAAGCTCCACCAGAACATCGAGTGCTACCGCGACGTGGAACTGACAGAGGACAGCCGTATGACGCTGGGCGAATGGCTGGATCGCTGGATCACGGAGTACAAAGAAGGAACGATACGCCCCAGCACCCTCGCCAACTACCGCCGCTACATCGAACTCTACATCAAGCCGCAGCTGGGCGACAAGCAGGTGTCTCTCATCACCCAACAGGATGTTCAGCGGATGTACCGCCGCCTGAAAAAGAACGGGCGCGTCCGTGAACATCCTGAGCTGGACTATCAGCTCTCCGACGCCACGGTCTGTCACATTCACCTCGTGATGCACGGCGCGATGAAGGACGCGGTGCAGGCGCACGTCATTCCCAGAAACCCCACCGAAGGTACGACCGCGCCCAAGCCCAACTACAAGCCCAAGCGCATTCTGACACGACCGGAGCTGGATGCCTTCCTTGAAGTGGTGGAGCAGGATGATGTGTGGCGTGACTTCTTTCAGGTTGAACTGATGACGGGTCTGCGCCGCGGTGAGATCTGCGGTCTGCAATGGAGCGACTTCGACGAGGACACTGGCACACTGAAAGTGTGCCGCACCCTTCACGGCCAGCGGAAGGGTGCGTATACTATCGGCGAGACGAAGACCAATCAGGGCATGCGTACCATCATCCTGCCACACAGTGTAGTCGATATCCTGCGGCGGCGCAAGGCGGATGCCATCGGGCCGTGGATATTTCCTGATCCGGTAAAGCCGGAGGATCCCGTCAACCCCGGCAGCGCCTACACCCATATGAAAACCCTGCTCCAACACGCAGGGCTGCCCAGCATCCGCTTCCACGATTTGCGTCACACATTCGCCACCCATGCTCTCATCAGCGGTGTGGATGCCAAAACGCTGTCCGGTATCCTGGGACACACCAATGCGTCCTTCACGCTGGACACCTACACCCATGTCACCTCGGATATGCAGAAG
>CAVBAZ010000302.1:0-10273 GCA_963593515.1 Bacteroidaceae bacterium | reverse complement strand
GAATGGCTGTTATCGCTTCGTATGACGAATCGACTTTCCTCTTGCGCCGCTGCCGCTCACGTTCTCAACGGTAGAAAATGAATCATTGTACGGCGGCGCGATGCACCCCAAGGGTACTTGTTCCGCTTCGCTCCACTGTATGGGCATCGCGCCCTACGAATGGGTACGGTAAAACTCCGTAGGGCGGGGTGACCACACCCCGCCGCACGGTTTACGAACGGGCCGTCGAGGACGCCGCCCCTACATATTTTTATTATATCCCACCTCCCCTGCCTTTGTACAGCAATTTCAGGTTGCGTTTTGCGATTTCTGTCATTTTTTGCCGCAACTTCAGGTTGCGCAAGGCGTTCATAAATTGTTTACATAAAAAGTCAAAGAAAGTCAAATTTGCCTATTGACATTGTGGGCAGGCAGGTGTATCATACGTTCAAAGGTCAAAGAAAGGCAAAGTCAAATTAAGGAGGACGAGAAAATGGGTATCTCGGATGTGATCGCCAGCTTTATCCAATCGGCATTGGAGGAGACGGACGGTGTGCTGGAATTACAGCGCAGCGATCTGGCCCAGCGGTTCAACTGCGTACCCAGCCAGATCAACTATGTGATGTCCACCCGCTTTTCTCCGGAGCACGGCTACATTGTGGAGAGCCGCCGGGGCGGCAACGGCTACATCCGCATCACGCGGGTGCGGACAGACCGCAAGACGCTGCTGATGCACGTCATCAACTCCATCGGCGATGAGCTGGATGCCGCCAGCGCCCGGGCCATCGTACAGAATCTGGTGGACAGCGAGGCCATCTCCGCCGAGGCGGGCCGGTCTCTGCTGGCGGGCACCGGCGACCGGGCCCTGCACCGGGTGGACAAGAGTTGCCGCGACATGCTGCGCTCGGATATTTTCAAACAGGTATTGATCCATTTGGTTTGATTTTCCAAAAGGAGGTTATGATTTATGAAATGTGAACGCTGTGGCCAGAGAGAAGCCACTTTCTATTACCAGAGCAATATCAACGGCAAGGTGACACAGGTACATCTGTGTCCCGAATGCGCGGCGGAGCTGGGCTATACCAGAGGAATGAGCAACAGCTTCCGTTCCTTCCGCCGCAGCTTCTTCGATCCCTTCTCGCTGCTGGAGGATTTCGGCATGCTGTCCAACCGCATGACCGAGTTCCCCGCACCGCTGGAGGAGGCGGCCCGCGCCGCCGCAGGCATCGAGGATACCCCTGATACCCCCGTCGGACTGGTAGGCCGGGACGAGGAGGTACGGCTCCAGAAGGAGCGTCAGCGCAACGCCCTGGAGAACCAGTTGAAGGCCGCCGTAGACGATGAGAACTACGAGGAAGCGGCCCGCTTGCGGGATGAGCTGAAAAAGCTCTCCGCGTAAGGCGCAAGAAACAAGTAAAAGGATGTGACCATTTATGAATGAGAATAAATTTACACCCCGTGCGGAAGAAGCCCTGCGTCTGGCGCAGGAAGCGGCCCAGGATCTGGGCCATGGCTATGTAGGCTGCGAGCATCTGCTGCTGGGCCTGCTGCGTGAGGAAGAGGGCATCGCCCACCGGGTGCTGTCCGAGTACGGCCTCACCGACGAGATGATCACCGGTATCCTGCAGCGCAGCGTGGGCCAGGGCAGCGCCGGAGAGGCGCCCAGCCAGGGCCTGACACCCCGTGCTAAGAGCGTCATTGAACTGGCGGTGGGCGAATCCCACCGGATGGGCGCCGGATATATCGGCACCGAGCATCTGCTGATGGGCCTGCTGCGTGAGGGCAGCAATATGGCCGTGCGCATCCTGCGCACCGTGGGCGTGGATCCTCGGAAGATGTACGCCAGCGTGCAGCAGAAGCTCAGCGAAAGCTCGCCCCACACCGTTACCAGCGGCGCAAACACCGCTAACAAGGAGAACAAAAAGACCGGCAAGACGCTGGAGGAGTTCACCCGCGACCTGACCGAGGCCGCCCGTCAGGGTAAGCTGGACCCCGTCATCGGCCGTGACAAGGAGATCCAGCGTGTGATCCAGATCCTGTCCCGCCGCACCAAGAACAACCCCGTGCTGATAGGTGAGCCCGGCGTGGGCAAGACCGCCATCGCCGAAGGGCTGGCCCAGCGGATCGCCGCCGCCGACGTGCCGGAGGAACTGCTGAACAAGAAGCTTCTGAGCCTTGACCTCAGCGGCATGGTGGCCGGCACCAAGTATCGCGGCGAGTTTGAGGAGCGCATCAAGAACGCGCTGGACGAGGTGAAGAAGGACGGCAACGTGATCCTGTTCATCGACGAGCTGCACACCATCGTGGGCGCAGGCTCCGCCGAGGGTGCCGTGGACGCCGCCAACATCATCAAGCCCGCCCTGGGCCGTGGTGAGATCCGCGTGGTGGGCGCGACGACCCTGAACGAGTACCGCAAGTACATCGAAAAGGACGCCGCGCTGGAGCGCCGGTTCCAGCCCGTCACCGTGGGCGAGCCCTCCGCCGAGGACACCGTGGCCATTCTGAAGGGCCTGCGTGACAAGTATGAGGCCCACCACAAGCTGACCATCACCGACGAAGCGCTGGATGCCGCCGTGTCTCTGTCCCGCCGGTACATCAACGACCGGTTCCTGCCGGATAAGGCCATCGACCTGATGGACGAAGCCGCCTCGCAGGTGCGGATGAAGGCGGAGAGTGCCTCCCCCGACCTGAAGTCGCTGGAGGAGAAGATCGCCGCGCTGCGCCGCGAGAAGTCCGAAGCCATCACCGCGCAGGACTACGAAAAGGCCGCACAGCTGCGGGACATCGAGAAGAATTACACCGATCAGGTGGAGATCGAGCGGGACAACTGGCGCAAGAAATTGAGCCAGAACCGCGGCACCGTCACCGCCGAGGACATTGCCAACGTGGTGGCCGGTTGGACCGGCATCCCCGTTACCCGTCTGACCGAGGACGAGAGTATGCGCCTGCTGAAGCTGGAGGAGACCCTGCACCAGCGCGTGGTGGGACAGGACGAGGCAGTGGCCGCCGTGGCCAAGGCCATCCGCCGCGGCCGTGTGGGCCTGAAGGATCCCAAGCGGCCCATCGGCTCCTTCCTGTTCCTGGGCCCCACCGGCGTGGGCAAGACCGAGCTGTGCAAGACCCTGGCCGAAGCCATGTTCGGCGACGAGAACGCCATGATCCGTATCGACATGTCCGAGTACATGGAGCGGCACACGGTGTCCCGTCTGGTAGGCTCGCCTCCCGGCTACGTGGGTCACGAGGAGGGCGGCCAGCTGACCGAAAAGGTGCGCCGCAAGCCCTATTCCGTGGTGCTGTTCGATGAGATTGAAAAGGCTCACGAGGACGTGTGGAACATCCTGCTGCAAATTCTGGAGGACGGCATCGTCACCGACTCTCAGGGCCGCAGGGTGGACTTCAAGAACACCGTCATCGTCATGACCTCCAACGTGGGTGCCAAGAACATCACTGCCGCCGAAAACGCCCCGCTTGGCTTTGACGGCAGCGAGAAGCAGAAGGAAGCCGACGAGGCCGCCCGATTCGCCCGCATCAGGGACGCCGTGATGGCGGAGCTGAAGCGCACCTTCAAGCCGGAGTTCCTGAACCGTATCGACGAGACCATCGTGTTCCGTCAGCTGACGGAGGAGGACATCGTGAAGATCGCCCACCGTATGCTGGCCGTCACCGGCAAGCGTATGGCCCAGCAGGGCATCACGCTGGAGTCCGACGAGGACGCCGTGGCCGCTCTGGCCAAGGATGGCTTCGACGCCGAGTATGGCGCACGTCCCCTGCGCCGTTCCATCCAGAACACCGTGGAGGACGCCGTGGCCGAGCAGATGCTGGAGGGCACCCTCAAGTCCGGCGACACCGCCAAGGTGGCGCTGCGTGACGGCAAGGTGGTCGTGGAGAAGATCCCCGCCGCCGAGGCGGAGGCCGAGGCCATCGCCGAGGAAGCGCAGGAGACCGAGGAGGCTTCCGAGGACAAGGACGCCGAGTAAATTGCAAAAAACGAGACTGCGAAAGCAGTCTCGTTTTTTTTGTTCAGTTCAGTGGAATCACCGTTTTCTCGCCCTCCGGGGCGGTAAACACCGCCTGTCCGGCATGCCGGTCGAGGGTCATGTCCGTCCACCAATGGCAGTTGATGCCGGAAAAGCGGGTATCGGATAAGTCGGCCATCTGCGCGGCGTCCTGTCCCAGCAGGGCAGTGTCGGTGAACTCCCCGGCCCATGTAGCCCGATCCTGCGCCGTCATGCCGAAGTAGTACCAGCCGCCGCCCACATCCCATGTGGGGTCGAAGTAGTACCATTTCCCGTCGATGGCGGCCATCAGCCACATGTGCAGGCCCGCAGTCTCGCTGTCCCCCGTCACGGCGGCGCAGTCCAGCCCCGCCTGCGTATACAGAAATGCCAGCGCCTGGGCAAAGGAATAGCAGATGCCGCTGTGGAGCACCAGTGCCGCATAGCCGCTGGTGCGGAAGCGGTACGCCGCCGGATCATCGTCATAGGTGCCGGACACATCATAATCGTAGGCGGCCTGCTCCGTCAGGGCGCGGTACAGCAGCAGGGCGCGGGCCGTCTCGCCGTCACCCTGACGCAGACGGCTCATGCAGTCGTCTGTGGTCTGCTCCAGCGCGTCCAGCACCTCCTGCACCTGTTCCGGCGTCCGGGTATAGGCCCATGTGACGGTGCGGGCGGCCTTATCGAAATGGTTGTCGTCATAGTCCGTCACCGCGCCGAAGGCCGGACACATGCTGTTGAGGGCGTAGCCCAGATCGTTGCCGGGATTGCCGTCGTAGTCACCCTCCGGCAGCGTCACCGTAGTCTCCCCCGCCAGAAAGGCGTCGATCACCAGCCGGGCCGCCGCCACCATATCGCTGCCGACCTGCTGCTCTACCAGCGGCGCACAGCGGTGATAGTCCAGCGTGAAAGCGTAGGGCGCTTCCTCCGGTGTTCCGGGCTCCTGCGCGGGCTGACCACCGCAGGCGCACAGCAACATCACCATCGCCAGCAGCAGTGCCAGCAATTTCTTTTCCCGATACATTTCGCCGTCTCCTTTTCCTTCGGATAAAATACGGCCACCTTTCGGTGGCCGTATTTACTGTGTCATAAGGCTTACACGCCCAGCTTTTCCAGCGCCGCCAGCTTCAGGCAGTTGCAGAAGATGGCGATGGCCTGCTTCAGCTCCTCCACAGGCGGGAAGGAGGGCGCGATACGGATGTTGCTGTCATTGGGGTCGATGCCGTAGGGGAAGGTGGCGCCCGCGCCGGTCATGGTGACGCCCGCCTCCTTGCACAGGGCCAGCGTCCGCTTGGCGCAGCCGTGCATGGTGTCCACACTGATGAAATAGCCGCCCACGGGACGCTTGTAGTCCGCGATGCCCAGCGGGGCGATCTCGGCATCCAGCGCATCCAGCACCGCGTGGAACTTGGGGGCCAGAATGGCGGCGTGCTTCTTCATCAGGGCCAGGGTATGCTCCTTGTCCTTCAGATACTTCACATGGCGCAGCTGGTTGATCTTATCAAAGCCGATGGTCTGGATGTTGATAAGCTTGCTGAAATAGTCGATGTTGGCCTCGCTGGCGGCCATCACGCCCACGCCCGCGCCGGGGAAGGTGACCTTGCTGGTGGAGGCGAACTCATACACCATGTCGGCATTGCCGTTTTCGGTGCACAGGCTGATGATGTCGGGGAAGTCCACATAGTCGCAGTCGAACTCATGGATGCAGTAGGCGTTATCCCACATCAGCATGAAGTCGGGGGCGGCGGGCTTCAAGGCCGCCAGACGACGGATGGTCTCATTGGAGTACACCACGCCCTCGGGGTTGGAGTACTTGGGGACGTTCCACATACCCTTGACGGCGGGATCCTTCACCAGCTCCTCCACCATGTCCATATCGGGGCCGCTGGCGGTCATGGGGACGGTGATCATCTCCACACCGAAGGACTGGGTGACCTTGAAATGCCGGTCATAGCCGGGGGCGGGGCAGATCCATTTCACCTTGTCCAGCTTGCACCAGGGCTTCTCACTGTGGAGCAGACCGTGGGTAAAGGCCTTGGACACCGCGTCATACATCAGCTGCAGACTGGCGTTGCCGCCCACGAACACCTGCTCCGGCTTGCAGCCCAGAATGTCGGCAAACAGCGCCTTGGCTGCGGGAATACCGGCCACCTCGCCATAGTTGCGGGTCTCGATGCCGTCGGAGACGAAGTCCTCCGGCTTGATGAGGACGCCGAAGATATCCGTCACCAGATCCAGCTGGTCGCGGCCCGGCTTGCCCCGTGCCATATTCAGCTTCAGGCCCAGTGCCTTCTGCTGCTCATAGGCCGCCTTGACGGCGGCGTACTCCGCTTGACGCTCCTGCAGCGTCATTTCCGCGTATTTTTTCATGGTATTGCCTCCTTATGTGTCTGTTATCATATCATTTTTGCCTAGTCTACCACACTTGTCAAGCTTTTGCAATACATATCCCGCGAACATTCGTCTTTCCAGCAAGGATTTTTGGTGAGAAAATTGCCGTGGTCACCCACGGCAATTTTGTACATTATTTATAAGTATTTATAAGGACTCGCTTTCGTCCCGTTCCTGGGCCAGCAGGGCCTTTTTGGCTTCCACGCCGGACTGGGCGCAGCCGTACTCCCAGTTCCAGGGATCCTTGCGGCACACGCCGTCGGCATAGGGCACAAAGATGGACAGCAGGCCGAAGGCCGCCAGGAACCAGCAGTACCACATACCGCCCACGATCCCGGCAGGACTGGTGTACAGCTCGGGGGAAGTGACGGTTGCGTTGGTCAGGGCCGCGGCGCTGAGCAGCTGTGCGCCATAGGGGATGATGCCCTGAAACACGCAGGAAAAGATGTCCAGCAGGGACGCGCTGCGGCGGGGATCCACCTTGTACTCATGGCTCACGTCACGGGCCATGTCGCCCGCCACGATGATGGCCACGGTGTTGTTGGCGGTGGCGCAGTCGCACAGGGACACCATGGCGGCGATACCCACCTGCGCGGACTTGTTGCCCTTCATGACGGCACGCAGCTTCTGAATGATCCACGCGATGCCGCCGTTTTTGGCGATCAGCTCCGACATACCGCCGCACAGCAGCGTCAGGAAGAACACCTCGTTCATGCTGGTAAAGCCCGTCCACACGCTCTGGGCAAAGCCGGCGATGGTCATATCACCGGCGCAGATACCGATGATACCGGCGGAGAAGATGCCGATGGTCAGGGCAAAGAACACGTTCAGGCCGCACAGCGCCAGCACCAGAACCAGCACATAGGGCAGCACCTTGATGATGTCGAAGGGCAGCGCCTCCAGCGGCATGACCACCTCGGGGCGGCCGATGAACAGCAACAGCACCAGTGTCACGATGGCGGCAGGCAGTGCCACCAGAAAGTTGACCCGGAACTTGTCCCGCATCTCGCAGCGCTGGCTGCGGGTGGCGGCGATGGTGGTATCGGAGATCATGGACAGGTTGTCGCCGAACATGGCGCCGCCTACCACCGCGCCGATGACCACCGTCAGGGACAATCCGCCCTTCTCCGCGATGCCCACGGCAATGGGGATGACGGCGGAGACCGTCCCCATGGAGGAGCCGGTGGCGGTGCCCATAAAGGCAGAGATCACGAACAGACCCGCCGCCAGAAACTGCACCGGCACCAGTGAAAGGCCCAGATTCACGGTGGACTCCCGGCCGCCCATATTGGCCGCCACCTGTGCAAACGCGCCCGCCAGAATATAGATCATCAGCATGGTCAGGATGTCCACGTTGGCCGCACCCTTGGCGAACACCTCAAACTTCTCGTTGATGGTGCCTTTGAACATGATGAAGGCCGCCAGCACCGCCACGAACATGGCGGTGACAGAGGGGAACTGGTAAAAGGCCATCTCCGTGCCCTTCACCTGATAGTAAATGCCTGCGCCCATGTAGATGACGATGAAGATCACAAAGGGGATCAGCGCCAGTCCGCTGGGCTTTTTCTCGTTGAGGGAATTTTTCATATTGGGGGAAACTCTCCTTTTCTTGTACTTTTCCTTTTCTCCACGGCAAAATGCCCGCGGGGTGTTTCCGCCCCGTGGACATCTTCCGAATGGTATCATACAGGAGAATGGCTCCCATTGTCAACACTGATTTCTGTTTTTCTTTCATCTGGTCATCTATATATTCGATAGCAAAATCATTTTCTCCGCAGCTCATACACATCCGTGCGCCGGGCGGAGAGAATGGGTAATTGCTGCCGGATGGCCTCCACCCGCTCCATGTCCAGCGTGGTGACGACCACCTGCGGCATCTCGTCGCATTGATGAACGACCGTCCCCCACGGGTCGCACACGATGGAGTGACCCCACGCCACATAGCCCGCCGAGGTGTCCCGCGCCGGGGAGGTGCCCACGGTGTAGCACTGGCCGTCCACCGCCCGCTGGCGGAACAGCAGCTCCCAATGGGCAGGGCCGGTGGTCATGTTGAAGGCAGCGGGAACGACGATCAGCTTCGCGCCGGAGAGCACCATCAGCTCCGAAAGCTCGGTGAACCGGAAGTCGAAGCAGACACACACGCCCACCGTCCCCCACGGGGTATCGAAGGTGGTAACGCTGTCACCCGCCGTCAGGGTCTCGGATTCCATAAACCGCTGGCCACCTGCCACATCGATGTCGAACAGGTGCATCTTCCGGTGCTTGGCCGCCATTTGTCCGTCCGGTGCGAACACATAGCAGGTGTTGTAGACCTTACCCTCTGCCAGCTCCGGCATGGTGCCGCCCACCAGCCAGATGCCCCGCTCCTTCGCCAGGGCACTGAGGGCCTGATATGCCGGGCCGCCCTCTTCCTCGCCATAGGGCCGGAAGCAGGCGTTATCGTAAGGGCAGCAGAACATCTCCGGCAGCACGGCCATGTCGATGTCTCCCGCCTGACGCACCATATCGCAGGCGCGGCGGATATTTTCCTCCCTGTCCGCCGTAACGGGCATCTGGATCTGCGCGATCTTCAACTCCATAGCAACCTCCTAAAACTCCCGCAGCACCAGATCGGTGCGGCCCTGATCCAGCGCCACCACCCGCAGCACCTGTCCGGCGTACTCCTGCCGCACCATGTCCCGCAGCGCCGTGCCGCTGTTGTAGCCGTGGACGATCCGCAGACGGTAGGTGCCCGCTCTGGCACGCCGCAGTGCCGCGTCGATGGTCACCTTTGCCTGATATGCGTTCTTTCCGTGCAGGTCGATCTCGACCACGCCGCCTGCTGCCATTGTACCGCCATCCTGTTGTCTTTTCTTCTATGATAGCGTAAAAGGTTTGAGTTTGCAAGGAGGAGGTGGTATAATAAGTATATAAGATGGTTTCGCGCCCCAGCGCAAGGGGAGTTTCGTGGCCCCGGCCACGAGGTACTTTTGGCCGCTGTCCCAAAAGTACCCAAAAAGACAACTTAAACCTGCGGTTTAAGGATCCGCGCACGCTATAGCATGTACGGATTTGTGACCTTCCACCTCGCGTTCGCGGAACGTGTCCGATTTCGTATCGTATGACGTATCGACTTTCTTCTTGCGCCGCTGCCGCTCACATCATCAACGGTAGAGCCGAGAGGGTTGTTCGGCGTAAGCACCAGCGGCAGCGGTGCAGGAGCAGAGACGATTCGATGACGAAGCAATACGAAACAGTTTGCGCAGACGTGTGGTATGTAGTATCACAATCAAAAAAGTATAGCGCGCCCGGAAGTGAAGGAACCGGAGGTTCCTTCTGGCGCTTTTGCCTACTTTTGCCGCTATTGGCAAAAGTAGGTCGCCCCGGAGAGCGAAACACTCCCCAAACTCCCCAGAAAGGAACCCAACCATGAAACTCCTCGTTCTCTCTGATTCCCACGGCAATGTGGACAATATGGCCCGCGCTGTGAAATTGACCCAGCCCCGGCACATCCTGCATCTGGGTGATTGCATCCGGGACGCGCAGGCGCTGCACGAGCGCTTTCCGGATATCCCCATGGACACCGTGCCCGGCAACTGCGACTGGGGCAGCTTCGATGCGCCGGAGCGGCTGCTGGAGTTCGACGGCGTGCGGGTGCTGATGATGCACGGCCACACCCGGAACGTAAAATCCTCCCCGCTGGCGGCCCAGTACGCCGCCCGGGAGTACGGCGCGGATGTGCTGCTGTTCGGTCACACCCACCGCCCGCTGGTGGACTACGACGGCACGCTGTATACCATGAACCCCGGCGCGGCGGGGGACTATCGCCGCCCCACCTATGGGGTGCTGACCATCGAAAACGGTCGGGCGGACTGCGCCACCTTCGTATTGGAGTAAGGATATGTTCTATATCGGTTGTCACCTCTCCC
>CAVBAZ010000301.1:0-3180 GCA_963593515.1 Bacteroidaceae bacterium | reverse complement strand
ACGGCGAGGACGCAAAACAGGCGGCGGAGCTGCTTGACCTCAACCTTACCACAAGAGCGATCCCCGGCGCTGGCCGTGTGGAAATGTGCGGTGTTCCGGCGCACAATTTAGAGCAATATGTAGAGGAATTGCGAGACAAGTATGATGTGACGATTGCCGAAGCGCCGGACTTTAGAGGTGAGCGCCACATTTACACGCTGCGCTCTATCGACCATGAAGCAGAAGCCGCCATCAATGCTTATGAAGCAGAGTTCGGCGCGGACGGCACACGGGTGTTCCGCGACCCCGCCGCAGAGCAGCCACAGCCCACCGTAGCGGATCTGTTTGAGGGGTATAAGCTGACCGTGGGCAACGCGCTTGTCGCGGACGACGCTTTCCTCAACGCCTGCCGCAATTCCGACCGTCAGAATGCCTATCTGGAGGGCGCGGCGGCCATCCGGCGCATCGTCACAGAATCCGGCGATTTGCAGCTCACACGGCTTTATTTCGATATGCCCGCGTTTCATAACCGGCTGCATCAGGAGCTTTTGGACGAGCTGTACCCCACGCTGGCAACCACGGTCACGCCCTCGCCCTACAAGGTCACGCAGGCGGACATTGACGCTGCCTTGCAGAGCTGGAACGGCAGGATTGAAAGCAAGCACGCAGTTGTCCGCTATATGAAAGATCATGCCCGCGACAGGGATACCGCCGCATGGCTGGCAGCGGAATACGGCGTAGGCGACAGCTCCAAGCCGCTGCAAATCTCCGTGGGCAAGTCCGAGCCGGTTGTTTTGTCTTGGGCGAAGGTGCAGCGGCGTATCGCCCAACTCATTCAATCCGATAACTTCTACACCGAGCAGGAACAGGACAACTTTGACAATATTGACCCCATCGCCATCCGGGAAGCGCTTGCTGAAAGAGGTATTGTAAATGGGCAGATTGTGGATGCGGAAGCTAATCGCAACAGCCCCTTCGTCCGGCAGGTCATGGCGGATGTGGAGCAGATCGCGGCGCAGGAAGCGCAGGCGGCGCACATGGACTCACCGGACCGTTTTTCCATCCGCCTGCACCCCAACGAGGGCGGCATTACCGGCATCTGGGACTCGGCCCTTGACCGCTTCTATGAGGAGGGTGGGCAGGTGCTTCGCTTCGCGGAGCAATCTAACGCCATTGACTACCTCTCCAGTATTCAGCGCA
The DNA here is from genome assembly GCA_963593515.1 of Bacteroidaceae bacterium. Taxonomy (GTDB): domain Bacteria; phylum Bacillota; class Clostridia; order Oscillospirales; family Oscillospiraceae; genus Vescimonas. The sequence goes on along the minus strand of CAVBAZ010000301.1, from coordinate 2,001 downwards.
GCCGCGGTATGGAGCCGGATGCGCCGGTTTTCACAACGCCGCTGGGGAATGCCTATCGCGTGGGCGACGGCTTTTCTTCCACCGCAGCCGAACAGCGGGATACTCTGATGGTGGTCGAGCGTGTAGACGAAGATAATGTTTGGTACACTCTGCCAAGCGTCCCGGAGCAGGAAACGGTCAGCGTAGACCGCACCGTTTTTGAGCGTTACCTCGACACCGGCTATTTCTTCGCTGCGGAGCAGACGCAACCTGTCAAGGAGATCACTGCCGAAAACGAACAGGAAAACATGATTTTCCGTGCGCCGTATGCCGTGGGCGATACCGTCTATCTGGACAACACCCCCTTTGAAATCACGGAGGTCGGCGTGCTCAATGTGCAGCTTCGTGACCCAGCACTCCGCTATCCCGTATTCCGCGCCGAAAGCCGCGAGAATTTTGAACGGCTGCTGCGCCGGGATGAGAGAAACGCCGCCATAACAGATTATCTTCCCGAACGGAACAGAAACGACGACCTCCGCGACCTCCTGATGAACGGCATCCTCACGCCTGACATCCGGGACGAGGTGCGGGAGCTGTTCCGGCAGGGCGAGGGCAACGCCGCCATCGGTGTGTATCTTTCCAACGTTTTCGCCGCGTCGGACGCGGACACCATGACGCTGGAGGACGGCACCGAGGCAGATTTCATCACCTCAAGAAGCGGCTTTCAGGCGCAGGTGCATGGGGAAAAGGGCGTACACGCCCTCGGATTGTTGTGGCCGGACGCCGCTCCCGTGCTACGCGCCGTTTTTCTGGAGGAAGCGCAGGCGCAGAGCCGGACACAGGCACAGCCTGAACCAGATATTTCTCTTCCTGAACAGCCAGCATCGGAGGCGACTGAACCGGAGCCGCCGCAGTTTGCCACGGAAACCGTAGCGTTCTACCCCGGCGAGAAAAGCCAGCTTCCCTATGACATTGAAATCCAGACTATCCGCACCACCGAGCCGGAGCCGCCCGTGCCGCAAAAGCCGCCTGCGGAAAACTTCCGCATCATGGATGATGAGCTGGGCGTCGGCGGCGCAAAGGCCAAGTTCCGGGCGAATATGGCTGCGATCAATCTGTTAAAAGAACTGGAGTTTGACGGCAGACAGGCCACGCCCGAAGAACAGGACGTTCTCTCCAAATATGTCGGCTGGGGCGGGCTTGCGGACGCTTTCGATGAAAGCAAGGATAACTGGAAAGACGAATTTGCCGAGCTATACGCCACACTTTCCCTGGAGGAATACGCCGCCGCCCGCGCCTCTACCCTCAACGCCCACTACACCAGCCCCACCGTTATCCGCGCCATTTACGACGCGGTGGAGAACATGGGCTTCCAGACGGGCAACATTCTGGAGCCCAGCATGGGCGTGGGAAATTTCTTCGGGATGCTGCCGGAGAGCATGAAAAGCAGCAGGCTCTACGGCGTGGAGCTGGATTCCATCACGGGGCGCATCGCAAAGCAGCTCTATCCCAAGGCGGATATTACCGTGGCGGGCTTTGAAACCACCGACCGGAAGGACTTCTTTGACCTCGCCGTGGGCAACGTACCCTTTGGTCAGTATCAGGTCAATGACCGGGCTTACAACAGGCTCGGCTTCTCCATCCACAACTACTTTTTTGCAAAAGCGCTGGATCAGGTGCGTCCGGGCGGCGTGGTGGCCTTCGTCACCTCCCGCTATACCATGGACGCAAAGGACAGCGCAGCAAGGAAGTACATCGCCCAGCGTGCGGACTTCCTGGGCGCGATCCGTCTGCCCAACAACGCCTTCAAGGCCAATGCCGGTACGGATGTTGTTTCGGATATTATTTTCCTGCAAAAGCGGGACAGGCCCATCGAGATCGAACCTGATTGGGTACACCTGGGAGAGAATGCGGACGGCTTTGCCATCAACAGTTATTTCATCGACAACCCCGAAATGGTGCTGGGACGGCAGACCTCGGAGAGCACGCAGTACGGCAGGCAGGATTTCACGGTTGAGCCGT
>CAVBAZ010000300.1:0-13562 GCA_963593515.1 Bacteroidaceae bacterium | reverse complement strand
CCATGCATACCGCGCCCCACCACATGCCCATCGGCCGTCCCGACGAGGTGAAGGCCGCCCGTCATCCCGTGGTGCGCTGGCAGCCGGAGGGATAAGGTATGGATTATCAACTGATCGTCATTGGTGCGGGCCCCGGCGGTTATACCGCAGCGCTGCGTGCCGCCGCGCTGGGTCTGCGCACCGCCGTGGTGGAGTGCCGCGAGGTAGGCGGCACCTGCCTGAACCGGGGCTGCATCCCCACCAAGACGCTGCTCCACGCCTCGCAGGTCTACCGCGACGCGGTGGACGGCGCGTCCAGGGGCGTTCACGCGGCAAGTGCCACCTTCGATATGGGTGAAATTTTCGTCTATAAGCGCGGCGTGTCGGAAAAGCTGCGCAATGGCATCCATGGCTTGCTGAAATCCGCAAAAGTCGATTTGATCGAGGGCGTGGGCCGCATCGCCGCGCCCGGTCAGGTGGATGTCACCGCTGCCGACGGCGCGGTGAACCGCTATACCGCCGAGCGCATCCTGATCGCCACCGGCTCCGTCAATGTCCGGCCGCCCATCCCCGGCCTTGATCTTCCAGGCGTCATGACCTCCGACGAACTGCTGGAGGGCTGCGACCGACTCTATGACTCACTGGTCATCATCGGCGGCGGCGTCATCGGCGTGGAGTTCGCCACCTTTTACCGCAACTTGGGCTGTGCCGTCACGCTGGTGGAGGGCATGGATCGTCTGCTGCCCAACATGGACCGTGAGCTGGGCCAGAACCTCCAGCAGATCATGAAGAAGCAGGGCGTCGAGGTCCTGACCAACGCCATGGTGCAGTCGCTGGAGCAGTCGGAGAGCGGCCTTGCCGTCCACGTGCTGCAAAAGGGCACGGAAAAGACCGTCACCGGCGAAAAGGTGCTGTGCGCCATCGGCCGCCGCGCCTACTGGGACGGCGTGTTTGCCGAGGGCCTGACCCCCGAAGTCCGAGGCAAGAGCCTTTGGGTGGACGAGAATTTCCAGACCAGCATCCCCGGCGTGTACGCCATCGGCGACGCCTCCTCCGTGGTGCAGCTGGCCCATGTGGCCGCCGCGCAGGGTACCGCCTGCGTGGAGCGCATGTACGGTGTTCAGGATCACGTTGACCTGAATGTGATTCCCAGCTGCATTTACAGCGCACCGGAGATCGCCGTGGTTGGCATTACCGAAGCCGAGGCCAAGGAGCAGGGCATCCCCGCCGCCGTGGGCAAGTGCACCATGTTCGGCAATGCCCGCACCGTCATCGAGGATCCGGGCCGCTGCTTCATGAAGATCGTGGCCCACGCCGAGACCCATGAGATTCTGGGTGCTTCCCTTATGTGCCAGCACGCCAGCGACATGATCTCCCAGATCAGCGCCGCAATGGTGAACCATCAGACGGTGGAAGAGCTACGCCGCGTCATGCGGCCCCATCCCTCCTTCGAGGAGGCCATGACCGAAGCGCTGGACGCTCTGGCTGCCAAGCTGAACTGATATCCTTCATAAGCAAAACGGCCAGCCGTAAGGCTGGCCGTTTTGCTGCGTCCTTTGCGGGACATAAAGAAAAGCACTCCTTTCGGAGTGCTTTTCTTATGCTTGACGCTTATTTGTCGTACATCTCGATGAGCTTCAGCAGGTGCTCGTAACGGGCCTTGGCCTCGTCCTCGTTGCGCTTGAAGAGAACTTCGGCGCGCTCGGGGAACTCGCGGGTCAGGCGGGAGTAGCGGGCCTCGTTCATCAGGAAGTCCTGATAGCCGCCGGCGGGAGCCTTGGAGTCCAGGGTGAACTTCTTCTCGCCCTCGGGGTTGTAGCGGAACAGGTTCCAGTAGCCGCAGTCCACTGCCTTCTTCATTTCCTTCTGGCAGTTCATCATGCCGCCCTTGATGGAGTGCATCTCGCAGGGGCTGTAGCCGATGATGAGGGACGGGCCGTGATAGGCCTCGGCCTCGGTGATGGCCTTGATGGTCTGCGCGGGGTTGGCGCCCATGGCCACCTGAGCCACGTACACGTAGCCGTACTGCATGGCGATCTCGGCAAGGCTCTTCTTCTTGACTTCCTTACCGGCAGCGGCGAACTGTGCCACCTGGCCGATGTTAGAAGCCTTGGAGGCCTGACCGCCGGTGTTGGAGTACACCTCGGTATCGAACACGAAGATGTTCACATCCTGCTTGGAAGCGATGACGTGATCCAGTCCGCCGTAGCCGATATCGTAGGCCCAGCCGTCGCCGCCGAAGATCCACATGGACTTCTTGGCCAGGTATTCCTTCTTGCTGAGGATGTCGGCCACCAGCGTGCAGGCGGCGCAATCGCAGAACAGAGCGCCCTTGGCCTTCAGCTCGGCGGCGTGCTCAGCGAACTGAGGAACGGCAGCCAGCTCGTCCACGGTGCAGATGCTCTCCTCCAGCGCCTTCACATAGGCCTTGGCAGGCTCGGCGTTGGCGGTACCGTCGTCCATGGTATCCAGCCACTTCTGGGCGGCTTCCTTCAGGGCGGGCTGTGCCCACTCGACAGCGATCAGCTCGCGGGTCTTGGTGGCCAGATCCTCGCGGATCTTGTTCTGGCCGGTGTACATGCCCAGACCGTGCTCTGCGTTATCCTCGAACAGGGAGTTGCACCATGCGGGGCCGTGGCCTTCCTTATTGGTGCAGTAGGGAGAGGTAGCCGCAGGACCGCCCCAGATGGAGGAGCAGCCGGTGGCGTTGGAAACATACATATGGTCGCCGAACAGCTGGGTGACGAGACGGGCATAGCTGGTCTCGGCGCAACCGGCGCAGGAGCCGGAGAACTCCAGCATGGGCTGCTTGAACTGGCTGCCCTTGACGGTGTTGTCCTGCATGTCCTTCTTCTCGGACACCTCGGCCACGCAGTAGTCGAACACATCCTGCTGGGGCAGCTCGCCCTCCTGGGCCACCATGGTCAGCGCGTTGACGGGGCAGGCGCCGATGCAGACGCCGCAGCCCATGCAGTCCAGAGGACTGATGGCCATGGTGAACTGATACACGCCCTTGCCCTTGCCGGCCTTGACGTCCACGATCTTGGCAGCCTCGGGAGCCTTGGCGGCCTCGTCAGCGGTCAGCGCGAAGGGACGGATGGTGGCGTGGGGGCAGACATAGGCGCACTGGTTGCACTGGATGCACTTGGCGCTGTCCCAGGTGGGGACGGACACGGCCACGCCGCGCTTCTCATAAGCGGCAGCGCCCAGCTCGAATTGGCCGTCCACATGATCCACGAAGGCGGAAACGGGCAGGCTGTCGCCGTCCATCTTGCCCACGGGGTCGAGGATCTCCTTGACCATCTTCACCAACTCAGGCTTGCCGTGCAGCTGCTTGGGCTCCTTGTCGTCCACAGCGTTGGCCCACTCGGCGGGAACGTCGATCTTCTTATAGGCGGTGGCGCCCAGATCGATGGCCTTGTAGTTCATGTCCACGATGTCCTGGCCCTTCTTCAGGTAGGAGGCCTTGGCCTTCTCCTTCATGTAGGTGATGGCCTCTTCCTCGGGCATGACCTTGGCCAGAGAGAAGAATGCGGACTGGAGGATGGTGTTGTTGCGCTTGCCCATACCGATCTCGATGGCCAGATCAATGGCGTTGATGGTATACAGCTGGATGTTGTTCTGGGCGATATAGCGCTTGGACGCGGCGTCCATGTGGTGGTTCAGCTCGTCGAAATCCCACTGGCAGTTGATCATATACACGCCGCCGGGCTTGACGTCCTGCACCATCTTGAAGCCCTTGGTCACATAGCTGGGGTTGTGGCAGGCCACGAAGTCAGCCTTGTTGATATAATAGGGGGAACGGATGGGCTTGTCGCCGAAGCGCAGGTGGCTGATGGTGACGCCGCCGGTCTTCTTGGAGTCATACTGGAAATACGCCTGAACATACTTGTCGGTATGGTCGCCGATGATCTTGATGGAGTTCTTGTTGGCGCCCACAGTACCGTCGCCGCCCAGGCCCCAGAACTTGCACTCGATGGTGCCTTCCGCGGCGGTGTTGGGACAGTTGGGATCCTCAGGCAGGGACATGTTGGTCACATCGTCCACGATGCCGATGGTGAACTGGCGCTTCATCTCGGCCTTGGCCAGCTCGGTGTAAACGGCGAACACGGAGGCGGGAGGCGTATCCTTGCTGCCCAGACCGTAACGGCCGCCGATGACGGTGGTGTCGTTCTTGCCGGCGTTGGCCAGAGCGGTGACAACATCCTGATACAGAGGCTCGCCCTGCGCACCGGGCTCCTTGGTGCGATCCAGAACAGCGATCTTCTTGCAGGTGGCGGGGATGGCCTCGATCAGCTTCTCGGGCGCGAAGGGACGGAACAGACGAACCTTCACCAAACCCACCTTCTCGCCGTGGGCGTTCAGGTAGTCGATGACTTCCTCGGCCACGTCGCAGATGGAACCCATGGCCACGATCACGCGGTCAGCGTCGGGTGCGCCATAGTAGTTGAACAGCTGATAGTTGGTGCCCAGCTTGGCGTTGACCTTCTCCATGCACTTCTCCACCACGGCGGGCAGAGCCTCATAGTACTTGTTGCAGGCCTCGCGGTGCTGGAAGAAGATATCACCGTTCTCGTGAGAGCCGCGCATATGGGGATGCTCGGGATTCAGGGCGTGACGGCGGAACTCGGCCACGGCGTCCATGTCGCACATGTCCTTCAGATCCTCGTAATCCCACACAGCGATCTTCTGGATCTCGTGGGAGGTACGGAAACCGTCAAAGAAGTTGATGAAGGGAACCTTGCCCTCCAGCGCGGCCAGATGCGCCACGGGGGACAGATCCATGACCTCCTGCACGTTGCCCTCGCACAGCATGGCAAAACCGGTCTGGCGGCAGGCCATCACGTCGGAGTGGTCGCCGAAGATGTTCAGCGCGTGGGTGGAAACGGTACGGGCGGAAACGTGGAATACGCAGGGCAGCTGCTCAGCCGCGATCTTGTACATGTTGGGGATCATCAGCAGCAGGCCCTGAGACGCGGTGTAGGTGGTGGTCAGAGCGCCGGCGCCCAGAGAACCATGCACTGCGCCGGCAGCACCGGCTTCGGACTGCATCTCCACGACCTTGACCTGCGTGCCGAAAATGTTCTTCAGGCCGTTGGCGCTCCACTGGTCAACAAAGTCGGCCATGGGAGAGGACGGGGTGATGGGGTAGATGGCAGCGACTTCGGAAAACGCATAGCTCACATGCGCGGCCGCGTTATTGCCATCCATGGATTTCATTTTTCTTACCATTTATGAACCTCCTTCATACACTCTCCGCCCCTTTTGGGGCGAAATACTCAGCGTATCAGGATAATATCACAAAAAAACCGGAGTGTAAACGGCATTTTTATGAAAATTTCGTAACAGGAAACTAAAAGTGCAGTTTTGCTGTTAAGGATTCTGACAGCCGCTGACAGCATCACTTATTTTACAAAAACTATTGTCCTTTTCCATGTTTATGTGATAAAATAATATGAATATGTGAATTTGCGGAAAAGGGGCGAGGATCATGGTGACCACGGTACGTTCTCTGGGGCTGACAGGCGTCAGCGGCTATGAGGTTACGGTGGAGTGCATGCTCTCCGGCGGACTGCCCGCCTTCGACGTGGTGGGCCTGCCGGACGCGGCGGTGAAGGAAGCCCGGGAGCGGGTGCGGGCCGCGGTGAAAAACTGCGGGGCACAGTTCCCCGTCAGCCGCATCACGGTGAATCTGGCTCCGGCCCGTCTGCGGAAGGAGGGCACGGTGTACGACCTGCCCATCCTGCTGGGCATCATGGCCGCGGCGGGTGAGCTGCGGGCCATTCCGGAGGACGCCGCCTTTCTGGGGGAGCTGAGCCTTGGCGGCGACGTGCGGCCCGTTACCGGCGTGCTGCCCATGGCCATGTTCGCCGCCCGGCAGGGCATCCGGCAGCTGTACGTCCCCGCCGCCAACGCCGCCGAGGCCACGCTGGCCGACGGACTGACCGTCTACGGCGTGGAGAACGTGAAGCAGCTGGCGGCCCACCTGAAGGGCGAGAGCGCCATCGACCCCGCGCCCCGTTGGGAGCCCTCCGCGCCGTCCCGACCCCTGCCGGACTTTGCCGACGTGATGGGGCAGGAAAACGTGAAGCGGGCGCTGGAGATCGCCGCCGCAGGCGGCCACAATGTACTGCTGATCGGCTCGCCCGGCTCCGGCAAGTCCATGCTGGCCCGGCGGCTGCCCTCCATCCTGCCGGATATGACCCGGCCGGAAGCGCTGCAAACCACGGAAATTTACTCCGTAGCGGGCATGACCGACCCCCGGCACCCGCTGGTGGATACCCGGCCCTTCCGCAGCCCCCACCATACCGCTTCGCCGGTGTCGTTATCCGGCGGCGGGAGCATCCCCCGTCCCGGCGAGATATCGCTGGCCCACAACGGCATCCTGTTTCTGGACGAGCTGCCGGAGTTCGACAAATCCGCACTGGAGACGCTGCGCCAGCCGCTGGAAGACGGGCAGGTGACCATCACCCGCGCCACCGGCTCCCTGACGCTGCCCAGCCGCTTCATGCTGGTGTGCGCCATGAACCCCTGCCGCTGCGGCTGGTACGGCCACCCCTCCGGACGGTGCCGGTGCTCGGCCCAGCAGGTGGAGCAATATATGCGCCGGGTGTCCGGCCCGCTGTTGGATCGCATCGACATGCATATCGAGGTGCCGTCGGTGGAATACGAGGCCATGCGCCGCAAGGAGCAGCCGGAATCCTCGGCAGAGGTGCGCAAACGGGTCAACGCCGCCCGGGAGGTGCAGAAGCGCCGCTTTGAGGGCACATCCGTCACCTGCAACGCCTACATGACCCCGGTGATGATCGGCCAGTACTGCCAGCTGGACGCAGCAGGCGAAAAGGTCATGCAGGGTGCCTTCGACCGCCTTGGCCTGACCGGACGCAGCCATGACCGCATCCTGCGCATGGCCCGCACCATCGCCGATCTGGACGGTGCGGAGAGTATCGGCGTCCAGCATCTGGCGGAGGCCATACAGTATAGAAGCAGTAATTTGTTGAAGTAACATACCGCCCGAACCGAACGTAGGGCGGGGCCAATGTGCCCCGCCGCCGTACAACGATTCATTTCCCAGTATCGCGCCACATCAGCGGCAGCGGCGCAGAATGAAAGTCGATGCGTCATACGCAACGAAATCAACCGAGTCCTGTGAACGCGTGGTATAAAGTGCCAAATAAAAAACAAGACATAGCGCGGGCGGATTCTTAAACCGCAGGTTTAAGCAGCGTTTTTGGGTACTTTTGCCGCTGAGGGCAAAAGTACCTCGCGCCGGAGCGCGAAATACTCCATCACACAGGTATCCCGCAAAAGCATAAAATCACTTCATATATATATAAATAAGGAGACACCCCATGCACGAGATCATTCTTTGCAAGCTGGGCGAGATCGTCCTGAAGGGACTGAACCGCCACAGCTTTGAGATGAAGCTGATGAGCAACATTCGCCGCCGCACCCAGCGGTACGGCAAGTTCAAGATCTATTCCCGCCAGTCCACCATCTATGTGGAGCCGGTGGAGGAGACCTGCGATCTGGACGCCGCCTACGACGCCTGCAAGAAGGTATTCGGCATCATCGCCATCGCCCGGGCCGTGCCCTGCGCCAAAGAGAAAGAGGCCATCTTCAACACCGCCAAGGAGTATCTGGCCCCGGCGCTGCTGGCGGCCAAGTCCTTCAAAGTGGAGAGCAAGCGCTCCGACAAGTCCTTCCCCATGGGCAGCATCCAGCTGAGCCAGTGGGTGGGCGGCGCGCTGCACGACGCCTTCCCCCATCTGATCGTGGATGTCCACAATCCGGAGCTGACGGTGCATCTGGAGGTGCGGGAGGACGCGGCCTATGTCCACGGCCCGGCGGAAGCCGCCGCAGGCGGCCTGCCCATCGGCATGGGCGGCCACGCGGTGAGCCTGCTGTCCGGCGGCATTGACAGTCCCGTGTCCAGCTACATGATCGCCAAGCGGGGCGTACAGCTGGAGCTGTTGCACTTCGCCTCCCCGCCCTACACCAGTGAACAGGCCCGTGAAAAGGTCTTGCAGCTGGCCCAGGAGCTGACGGTGTGGTGCGGACGGCTGACGGTGCATGTGGTGCCCTTCACCGAGATTCAGGAGGAGATCCGCCGCAAGTGCCCGGAGGATCACTTCACCCTCATCATGCGGCGGTTCATGATGCGGCTGGGCGACCGGCTGGCCCATGAGCTGGCCTGCAAGGCCATCGTCACCGGCGAAAGTCTGGGGCAGGTGGCCAGCCAGACCATTCAGGCGCTGGTGGTCAGCGACGACGTGGCCACCCTGCCGGTGCTGCGGCCCCTGATCGGCATGGACAAGGAGGAGATCGTCCGCATTGCCCGCCATGTGGGCACCTTCGATACCTCCATCCTGCCCTACGAGGACTGCTGCACCGTGTTCACGCCCCGCCATCCCAAGACCAAGCCCAATCTGGAGGAAGTCCGGGAGTACGAGGCGGCGCTGGACATCGACGCACTGTGCGACAAGGCGCTGGCGGGCCGTGAGATGATCCGCCTGTACCCCAAGCACTGAGGTACGCGCCATGAACGAGACATTGGAACAGCAGGTCATCGCGGCGCTGAAAGCCTGCGGCCTGACCCTTGCCACGGCGGAGAGCTGCACCGGCGGTCTGGCCGCCAAGCGGCTGACGGACGTGCCCGGCGCGTCGGCGGTGTTCTTAGGCGGCGTGGTCAGCTATACTAACGGCGTGAAGGAGCGGGCGCTGGGTGTCCCCCACGACATGCTGGAGGAATACAGCGCGGTGTCCGAGCCTGTGGCCCGCGCCATGGCAGAGGGCATCCGCCGCCTGACGGGCGCGGACTTCGGCTTGTCCGTCACCGGCGTGGCGGGCCCCGATAAGGACGACGCCGGACATGACGTGGGCACCGTGTATATCGCCCTGTCCGCAGAAAACGAAACCACTGTGCAGCTCCTGCACCTCTCCGGCGACCGCAGCGCCATCCGCGCCGCCGCCGCGGACGGGATGTTCCGGATGCTGCTGGCCTATATTCAATAGGAGACAACGCAAAAATACGCCTGACAAAAGCGCAGCTTTTTTTGTCAGATGATGAAAAGGAGATCATATCCATGGCAAAGAACAAGGCTTATTCCCCGGTCAACCAGTCCGCCAACCGCGAGGAGCAGATCCGCAAGGCGAAGGGCAACCCCAACAAGAATAACCATACCAAGAAGAAAAATCACGGCAGCAACACCTACACTACCGGCGCCTACATGGCCCAGAAGCTGGCGGAGCGTGGCCGTCAGCAGGAGCGGGTAAAGCTGCCCATGTGGCTGAACATCACACTGATCGCCCTGTTCGCCGCCATCGCTGTGACGCTGGTGCTGCGCTTCACGGTGTATAAGGAGAACCATCTGCTGAACTACATCTCCTCCCTGCTGCTGGGCGTTACCTGCCTTGTGCTGTTCTACACCCGCCGCTTCAAGCACACCAAGAAGGACAGCACCTTCTATACGATGGTCACCGTGCTGCTGACCGTCATGGGCATCATCTATACCGCCATGGGCCTGATCGGCATCCTGACCATGCTGGGTATCATCTGAAAAACGCCGGATTTTTCCTTGTTTTTGGTGAAAATGCCATTGACAAACGGAGAAAAAGTGGTTATATTAACAGATATCTCATGGTAAACATGGCACAAACGCGATGAAGGGGACACGCAGCGCTGCTGTTCGACGCGAAGAGAGCCGCCGTTTCGGTGCAAGGCGGACGCGGGCATGGCGCGGATATCACCCCGGAGCATCCGGCTGAAAGCAAGGAGTAGGCACGGACGGAAGCGGGCCGTTATCACCCCGCGCCCACGGATGGTGGGACTGAGTGGCCGCCTTGCGCGGCAACGAGAGTGGTACCGCAGAGGACGTTTTTCCAAGCGCCTTTGTCTCTTGACGAGACAAAGGCGCTTTTTATTTTTGCACACAAAAAATTTTCAGATAAAAAGGAGAAGCAACATGGAATACAAAAAGACGTTAAACATGCCCAAGAGCGGCTTTCCCATGCGCGCCGGCCTGCCCAAGCGTGAGCCGGACATGCTGAAGCACTGGGAGGAGATCGACCTCTATAACGAGCTGCTGAAGAAGAACGAGGGCAAGCCCCTGTTCTCCCTCCACGACGGCCCTCCGTTCTCCAACGGCGCGCTGCACATGGGCCACGCCCTGAACAAGTCCCTGAAGGACTTTATCACCCGTATGTACGCCATGCGGGGCTACTACACCCCCTATATCCCCGGCTGGGATAACCACGGCATGCCCATCGAGTCCGCCATCATCAAGCAGAACAAGCTGAACCACAAGGCCATGAGCGTGGCGGACTTCCGCACCGCCTGCCACGAGTTCGCCGACCACTATATCGACGTGCAGCGCGAGGGCTTCAAGCGCATGGGCGTCGTGGGCGACTGGGAGCATCCCTACAAGACCATGGATCCCGGCTTTGAGGCGCAGGAGGTTCGCGTGTTCGGCAAGATGTACCGCAACGGCCACATCTACAAGGGTCTGAAGCCCGTGTACTGGTGCCCCCACGACGAGACGGCGCTGGCGGAAGCCGAGATCGAGTATAAGGACGATCCCTGCACCACCGTCTATGTCAAGTTCCCCATGAACGACGATCTGGGCAAGATGGGCCATCTGGATCACAGCAAGCTGTTCTTCGTGATCTGGACCACCACCGTCTGGACGCTGCCCGGCAACCTTGCCATCGCCCTGCATCCCGACGAGAGCTATGTGGTGGTCAAGGCCCCCAACGGCGAAATGTATATCATGGCCGAGGCCCTGACCGACAAGGTCATGAAGATCGGCGGCTTCGACAGCTATGAAATTCTGGAGAGCCATCCCGGCTCCTTCTTTGAGAATATGTTGGCCCAGCACCCCTTCCTGCCCAAGACCTCCCGTCTGGTGCTGGCCGATTACGTCACCATGGATTCCGGTACCGGCTGCGTCCATACCGCGCCCGGCTTCGGCGCCGACGACTATCTGACCTGCAAGCGCTACGGCATGGATATGGTGGTGCCCGTGGACGATCAGGGCAAGCACACCGCCTACGCCGGTAAGTACGAGGGCATGACCACCGACGAATCCAACCCCGTCATCCTTCAGGACATGAAGGACAACGGCTCCCTGTTCGCCAGCGAGGACATCGTCCACAGCTATCCCCACTGCTGGCGCTGCAAGCAGCCCATCATCTTCCGCGCCACGCCTCAGTGGTTCTGCTCCGTGGATTCCTTCAAGGACGACGCCATCGCCGCCTGTGAGGATGTCCGCTGGGTGCCCGGCTGGGGCAAGGATCGCATGCGCTCCATGATCCTCGAGCGTACCGACTGGTGCATCAGCCGCCAGCGCCGTTGGGGTCTGCCCATCCCCGTGTTCTACTGCAAGGACTGCGGCAAGCCCGTGTGCACCGAGGAGAGCATCGAGGCCGTGGCCAATCTGTTTGAGAAGAAGGGCTCCAACGCATGGTTCGACATGGAGGCCGAGGATATCCTGCCCAAGGGCTTCACCTGCCCCCACTGCGGCAAGTCCTCCGGTTTCGAGAAGGAGACCGACACGCTGGACGGCTGGTTCGACTCCGGCTCCACCCACTTCGCCGCCATGGAGCGGGATCAGGGCTTCTGGCCCGCCACCATGTATATCGAGGGTCTTGACCAGTATCGCGGCTGGTTCCAGTCCTCCCTGCTGGTAGCCGTTGGCGCGCTGGGCCGCGGCGCTCCCTTCAAGGAGTGTGTCACCCACGGCTGGACGGTGGACGGCGAGGGCAAGGCCATGCACAAGTCTCTGGGCAACGGCATGGATCCCGCCGAGATCTTCGATAAGTACGGCGCAGACCTGCTGCGTCTGTGGGCCGGCAGCGCCGACTACCACGTGGATGTCCGCTGCTCCGACGAGATCTTCAAGCAGCTGAGCCAGAACTATCTGAAGTTCCGCAACACCGCCAAGTTCTGCCTGGACAATCTGGTGGGCTTCAACGCCGACGATCTGGTGCAGCCCGCCGACATGCTGCCCCTGGACAAGTGGGCCGTCACCCGCCTGAACGACCTGATCACCAAGGTGTTCGCCGCCTATGACAACTACGAGTTCCATGTGGTGTCCCATATGGTCAACGACTTCTGCGTGGTCGACCTCAGCTCCTTCTACTTCGATATCCTGAAGGATCGTCTGTACTGCGACGCCGCCGAGGGTCTGGAGCGCCGCAGCGCACAGACCGCCCTGTTCCTGATTCTGGACGCCATGACCCGTCTGTTCGCGCCCATTCTGGCCTTCACCTGCGACGAGATCTGGCTGGCCATGCCCCACCGCAGCAGCGACGATGCCCGGAACGTGCTGTTCAACGAGATGGTGCAGCCCTATACCGAGTATGCCCTCTCCGAGGATGAGATGGCCCAGTGGAGCCGCATCGCCGCCCTGCGCAACGCCGTCAACGGTGAACTGGAGCAGGCCCGCGCCGCCAAGACCATCGGCAAGAGCCTTGAGGCGGAGGTCGACCTGACCGTTCCTGCCGAGGATGCGTTCCTGGCCGAGATGGACAGCGCCATGCTGGCCGATCTGCTGATCGTGTCTCAGGTGCGCGTGGAGGTGGGCGATGCCCTGAGCGTAGCCGTCCGCCCCGCCAGCGGTGCCAAGTGCCTGCGCTGCTGGAAGGTGCTGCCCACCGTGGGCAGCGACGCCCAGCACCCCGAGCTGTGCCCGAGATGCGCCGCCGTGGTGAAGAATTTCCCCGACTTGGTGTAAAGCAAATAAAAAATGACGTCTGCCAAAGGCAGACGTCATTTTTTATGCTCGGTTCACGCAGACGATCACAGGATGAAGCCGCCGTCCACTGTCAGCACCTGTCCGGTGACGAAGCTGGCCTTGTCCGACGCCAGAAACGCCGCCGCGTGGGCGATGTCCTCCGGCGTGCCGAGACGGCGCAGGGGCGTCTCCTCCGCCAGCTGCGGCAGCACCTCCGGCGGCAGGGCGTTCAGCATATCAGTCCTGATAACGCCGGGGGCGATGCAGTTGACCCGGATGTGGGTAGGCGCCAGCTCCGACGCCAGCGAACGTGTCAGGCCGATCAGCGCCGCCTTGGTGCAGGAGTAGGTCACCTCGCAGCTGGCGCCCCGCTGGCCCCAAATGGAGGAGATGTTGATGATGCAGCCCTCATGCTCGTGGAGCATGGCGGGCAGCACCGCCTGAATGGCGTGGTACGCGCCGTCCACATTGGTGGAGAAGTACCTGTGCCACATCTCGTCGGTCACGTCCTGAAACAGGGCCTGTCCCGCCACTCCGGCGTTGTTCACCAGCAGCGACACCGGCCCCCACTTTTTCTCAACGGCACGCACCATGGCCTGCACCTCATACCGCCGGGACACGTCCGCCTGACAGACCATGGTCTCGTGTCCCCTCACCGCCAGCTGATCGGCAAGACTCTCGGCGCAGTCCCGCCGCTCCCGGTAGTTGATACAGACCTTCCAGCCCTGATGGGCCAGCTCACGGGCCACCGCCCGGCCGATGCCCCGGCTGGAGCCGGTGACAAGCGCGATCTTTTCCATTTCTATAATCCGCCTTTCTGCGAAAGGCACCGACGGGGTTATGAAACCC
>CAVBAZ010000299.1:0-4501 GCA_963593515.1 Bacteroidaceae bacterium | reverse complement strand
CTTGTGTCCAGCAGCCGCAGTACCAGTTTGCGTTCTGACTTTTCCAATCGGCACATCAGCTCCCGAAAGGCCTCGTCGTATTGCCGCTCGACTTCCGTCTTGGGCAGTTCTTTCCAGAATTTGCGATGCAGCTCCCGCAGGGTGTCATACATGATCCTCACCTCCTGCGACAAACAAGTATCACAGAAGAGGAGGAAAGTCAACGGAAAAGAATTGCGATGTTGCCCCAAACCGCGCCGCGCATATTTATCATCTTCCCCGCTTTTGCACATCCTCGTCGATGCGGCGCTTCCAGTCGGCGCTGAGAGGTCTGGCGGCACGGACGCTACACACGGCCTCACTGATGACCTCGTAGTTCAGGGCCGTGCCTGCCTCGTCGCACTTGTAGTTCACCGCACGGTCGGTGCTGATACCGAAGCGGGCCGCTTCTTTTGCCGCGTCGATATTGGCACCCAGGAAGAGAAACTCCCAGCCATACTTTTCTTTCTGTCTCTCGATCATGCGCCGCACCGTCTCATAGTCGTAGCGGCGGCTGGCGTTCTCATAACCGTCGGTGGTGATGATGAACATCGTCTTGTCCGGCACGTCCTCACGACGGGCGTACTTGTGGATGTTGCCGATGTGGTGGATGGCCCCGCCTACGGCGTCCAGTAGCGCCGTGCAGCCACGGGTGAAATACTCCTTTTCGGTCATGGGCGGCACCTTTTCCAGCGGTAGGCGGTCGTGAATGACCACGCTCTCGTTGTCGAACAGCACGGTGGAGACCAACGCCTCGCCCGCCTCTCGCTTCTGCTTGTCGATCATGGAGTTGAAGCCGCCGATGGTGTCCGTCTCCAGCCCCGACATGGAGCCACTGCGATCCAGGATAAAAACCAATTCTGTCATAATGAAAACCCTCCTTCGTTTGTTTACGCTGTCATTGTAGCGCATCCGAAGGAGGGTTTGGTCGCCTGCCGGGCGACATTTATTCTGTTTTCAGGCGTTCTGCCCACTCGGTTTCCTTGAAGCCCACGAGGACAAAATCGTCGCCTACCAGCAGCGGGCGCTTGACCAGCATACCGTCTGTGGCGAGGAGCGTCAGCATCTCGTCCTCGCTCATTTTGGTCAGCTTGTTCTTCAGTTCCATGGACTTATACAGCAGGCCGCTGGTGTTGAAAAACTTCTTCAGCGGCAGTCCGCTGCGCTGGTACCACGCGGCCAATTCGTCGTAAGCAGGGTTCTCCAGTTTAATGTCACGGAAATCATAGTCAAGGTGGTTTTCGTCCAGCCACTTTCGCGCTTTCTGGCAGGTGGTGCATTTGGGGTAGCAGATAAAGGTCATGGTTTACGCTCCTAATAAACTCTGATCGAAGGCAAACAGCGCCTCATTGATCTCGAAGATGTCGTACTTTTTCTGCCCTATGAAGTACTCGATAATAACGTCGAACTTGCTGCTGGCGCTGAGGGCGTAGCCCGCGCGGGCAATAAGATCACGGGTCTCGTCCAGATCCAGCTCCAGTGCGATGGCGAAGGCGATGGCCGTGGACTTAGAGGGCTTGTAGTCCGGGTTGTTGCGGATCTTGGAGAACAGCTTGCGATCCACATTGGCCTTCTTGTAGACCTCGGCATCCTTCTTGCCGCTGCGGTCAATGAGCTTCAGCAGCGTCTCCGAGAAACCGACGTCCAGATGCGCCAGCAGATCGTCCAGCCCACCGGCAGCCTTGGGAGCCATCATCGGTGTGGGCATTGCGCTCTCACAGATGGCCTTAGAACAGCTCTCAGGGGCATTCATTCGGCGCATACGCTCTCGACGTGAATCGGTGTGGGCGTCTACATAGTGGTCATCGATGTACTCGGCGATGTCGGCAAACAGCTTGCCGCTGATCTGATAGGCCTTGCGGTCGAAAATGACGAGGTAGACCATCATGTCGTTGTGCAGCAGGAACTCACCGATGGTGTCCACCGCCACGCGCAGCGCCTGATCCTTGGGGTAGCCGAAAATGCCGGAGGAGATCAGTGGGAAGGCCACCGTCTCGCAGTTGTGCTCCTTGGCCAGCGCAAGGCTCGTCTGATAGCAGGAGACGAGCTGCTCCCGCTCGCCGTGGCTGCCGCCGTTCCACACGGGGCCGACGGTGTGAATCACATATTGACAAGGCAGGCGGTAGGCCTTGGTGATCTTGGCGTCGCCGGTCTTGCAGCCGCCCAGCGTCCGGCACTCGGCCAGCAGCTCCGGCCCCGCTGCGCGATGGATGCAGCCATCCACGCCGCCTCCGCCCAGCAGGGACTCCTTGGCCGCGTTGACGATGGCGTCCACGGGCATTTTCGTGATGTCGTTGCGAACAATGATAAGGGGCATATTGTCACCACCAATTCCTATGATCCAAAATCAAGCCAACGCGCTGTTGTCCTCCGATTTTTCCACTTCGGACAGTTCTTCCCAATCTCCAAGGTTTCCGCACCTACGAAGGTAATCGTGGCCGCCATCCACGGCGCATGAGCCGCAGCTGCAAAACTTGAAATCATGGACGGTCTTGCTCTCGATGATATCTCCGCATTTTTTGCACCTGATCGCGTTCCTGATAATTTTTGGCATACCTATCTCCTCCGCAAAGCGCTTCTCCAGAATTTCCGCGTCTGCAGAAATTCTGGAAAGCATCGTATTCTCATCAGCTGACAAATTTCTATCTGGTTTGGTTCATTTTTATTTCAAATGGGTAATCATTAAAATCTCTTCCTCTATATTTCATAAATTATCCCACTACCAACTTATTCGTCTTCTTCAAGAACTTCGCCGGGATCGGACGATCCAGCCGCCATGTGATATTCATCGGCCTGCTGCCTTCGTGCTTCACATAGCTCGCTGTACCCAGATAGGTGTACGCCTCCGCGCCGCCAGTCACACGGTCTGACTTAAACTCACGGACGAACAGCAGCACCTTGCTACCGCGATCTTTGTGGTGGATATATCGCTGGCCAGTGAGCGAATTCTCCGCCGTGGTGCTCTGACTCTGCCAATGAAACAGGTTCTCACTGATCGAGTAGTCGTTGTACATAGTAGTGGGAGAATAGTCCTTATCTGCCTTATTCAGCGTCACAAAGAATATATCCAGTTGCTTGTCCGGCAGCCACTTGACACCCTCCCGCACGGTTGCCGGTTTCATAAAGTCCATCGCTACCAGCAGTTGATCGCGTGTATAGGTGCAATGCAGATCCAGAGGACAGTCAAAGCCCAGATCAACCGGCTCGTCAATGAAGTCGATCTGCTCAAAGCGATAGCGCAGCAGTTCCATAAGCTCGTTGAGCAGGACAGTGCTATCCGATAGTGCATAGAGATTGTCCAACGCTTCCTCGCTGCTCCAATCCTCCACAGCCTTGCCCCAAACGGTGATATAAAACATCTGCATCATCCGTTTTTTGACATCCGAAAGGGTTGCAAAATCCACATTATCCAAACGCGGAAGAATATCCAGAAGGAACGAAATCCAGCGGCGTGAATCGACCACGGCTAGCTTTGCAAATGCTTTGGTCAGGATGTCCTCCAGCGGCTCCGAAAAGTCTTCGATGGCATCCGCTCTGGCACAGATGCGAGAGAAGGAAGAGAACTTGTAAATTGCTCTCAGATCGAGATGGTAGTAATCCAAGAAATTTTTGAGTGTCAGCTCCAGACCGCTGTCTTCTGCGAAAGATGCTACGCGGGATACCAAGCCAGCGGTATTGCCATAGGATGCACGGATGTTATCCAGTATGTACTTCGCGGCTTTTTTCTCCAACTGAATATAACAGCCCTTGGGAACGGATACAAAACCGTCTTTGATTTCACGGCTCACACTGCGGGTTGTATTTGACAGCAGCGCCGCGAATTTGTCCTCAAAATTGTACTTCCGATTCGCTTGACCGATAAAGTCCAGCACGGTCAGGCACTCCTTGTCCTCAGCCAGACGCAGGCCACGTCCCAACTGCTGTAAGAAGATCGTCAGCGACTCGGTAGGACGTAAGAACAGAACGGTATTGACTTCCGGAATATCCACGCCTTCGTTATAGATGTCCACAACGAAGATAAAACGAACTTCGCCAGATACCAAACGCTGCTTGGCCACCGTTCTTTCCTCATCCGGGGATTGTCCTGTCAGGAACATGGACGGAATATTGTGCTCGTTGAAGTAGCGGCACATGAACTCTGCGTGATCTACTGTTACACAGAAGCCAAGGCCCTTCACGTCATCAATGTCCGTGACATATTTCAGCAGTGAAGTCACCACATGATCGGCGCGTCGGTTGGCGATAGCGCCGCTGAAGGTGTAGACCTTTTCTAGCTCACTCTTTTGATAGCCACCGGCAGACCATTTTAGCGTATCCAAATCCACCGTATCGGTGACGCCAAAATACTGGAAGGGGCAGAGCAGCTTCCGGTCAATGGCTTCGGGCAAACGAATTTCCGCCGCAATGCGGTTGTTGAAATATGGAAGGATGCTCTTGCCATCCATACGCTCCGGGGTAGCCGTCAAGCCCAGCAGGATGCGAG
>CAVBAZ010000298.1:0-6801 GCA_963593515.1 Bacteroidaceae bacterium | reverse complement strand
GCGGTGACCGCGGTAGATACCGCCGTCGGTAGGCTCGGTGGAGATGACGAACTCGATCTTCTCACGGGCGTCCTCGGGGCCGTTGAAGTACTCGTTGACGATGGACTGCCAGCACATACCGTCGCAGTCCTCTTCCTGCACGGAACCGACCACCATCATCTTGTAGCCCTTGGGCAGCAGGTCCAGATCCTTCATGATCTTCACGCCGTAAGCGGCGGCGGCCATGCCGCCCTCCTGATCGGAACCGCCGCGGCCGTAGATGATGTCCTCGGTCTCGTAGCCCTTGTAGGGGTCGGCTTCCCAGTTGTTGATATTGCCGATGCCCACGGTGTCGATGTGGCTGTCGATGGCGATGATCTTGTCGCCCTCGCCCATCCAGCCGATGACGTTGCCCAGCTTGTCGAACTCGACCTTGTCATAGCCCAGGGACTTCAGCTCTTCGGCGATGCGCTTGACCACGCCCTCTTCCTCGCAGGACTCGGAAGGAATGGCGATCATGTCGCGCAGGAACTTCACCATAGCGGGCTTATAGCCCTCGGCAGCTTTTCTGATGGCCTCAAAATCCATAATATACCTCCAACAAATGATATGATGATACATTCTTTTTCCATATGAGACATTTTTCCTATTCCCTATAATAGCACATAGAAAACGGATGTCAAACAAAAAATCTTTTTTCCTAAAAATTTTTTTGGAAAAACGTTGATTTCTTGTTAAAGTGTGATATGATAGGAGTGGAAAGTGATTGGGAGTATGGTCAATTGGAACGATATTCTCCGGAACGGAACCAAAATTTCATATTTGATAAGGAGAGTTGATCGTTATGGAAGCAAAACGGTTAGAAGCTCTGAAGCAAATCGCCGCAGGTATCGCGGCGCAGTTTGGCGACAAGTGCGAGGTCGTGATCCACGACGTAGGCAGCGGACATCCGGAGCATACCATTGTCCATATTGAAAACGGCCATGTGTCCGGCCGCAAGGTGGGCGACGGCGCGTCTCAGGTGGTGCTGGATCAGTTCAACAGCCAAAATGGCCATCCCAAGGATCACCTGTGCTACCTGACCCGGACGCCGGACGGCAAGATCCTCAAGTCGTCCTCTATCTACATCCGCAACAGCCGCGGCAACGTCACCAGTATCTTCTCCATCAACTACGACATCACCAATATCATGATGATGCATCAGGAGCTGGGCGAGTTCATGATGACCCGCGACAAGGAGCAGACCGAGCCGGAGAAGATCATCAACGTCAATAACGTACTGGACGAGCTGATCGAGCAGTCGGTGCAGCAGGTGGGCAAGCCTGTGGCGCTGATGAACAAGGACGACAAGGTGCGGGCCATCCGCTTCCTGAACGACTCCGGCGCGTTCCTCGTGACCAAATCCACCGACAAAGTGGCAAAATACTTCGGTATTTCCAAATATACTCTGTACTCTTACATCGACGCCAATAAACAGCAGGAGGAAAAGAAAAAATGATCGATCTGTCTATCAACAAGGTTGGCCTGGAGCATAATATCCAGAAGGCCAAGGAGAACAACGTCATCATCCCCACTATCGCCCAGATGCAGAATCCCGACCTGATCCCCGAGAAGATCAAGGCCAAGCTGAGCCACACCGGCCTGTGGGACGTGGATCCCGTGAACCTGTTCCGTATCTCCTGGCACAACGAGGCCAAGGAGTCCGGCGGTCTGTTCCAGGCTGTCCCCAACTATGTGGAGATCCCCAGCAAGCTGTCCGGCGTGCCCTGCCGCATCGTCGCCATGTCCGGTAAGTGGTTCCCCACCGGCTGCCACAAGGTGGGCGCTTCCTTCGGCTGCCTGGCCCCCCGTCTGGTGACCGGCCAGTTCGACGCTACCTATCATCACGCCGTGTGGCCCTCCACCGGTAACTACTGCCGCGGCGGCGCCTTCAACTCCAAGCTGCTGGCCTGCGAGTCCGTGGCCATCCTGCCCCAGGACATGTCCAAGGAGCGCTTTGACTGGCTGAAGTCCATCGCCGGTCAGATCATCGCCACCCCCGGCTGCGAGTCCAACGTCAAGGAGATCTTCGACAAGACCTGGGAGCTGAAGCAGGATCCCACCATGATGATCTTCAACCAGTTTGCCGAGATGGGCAACCCCCTGTGGCACTACAACGTCACCGGTTACGCCCTGGCCGACCTGTTCGAGGCCATCAAGAAGCCCGGCCAGAACTTCGCCGGCGCATGCTTCACCTCCGGTTCCGCCGGCACCATGTCCGCCGGTGACCTGCTGAAGGAGCGTTATCCCCACCTGAAGCTGGCCGTGGGCGAGGCCCTGCAGTGCCCCACCATCCTGAACAACGGCTTCGGCGGCCACCGCATCGAGGGTATCGGCGACAAGCACATCCCCTGGATCCACAACGTGAAGAACACCGACATGGCCATCGCCATCGACGACGAGGACAGCCAGCGCCTGCTGCGCCTGTTCAATACCCACGAGGGTCAGGAGTACATGAAGAAGGAACTGGGCATGACCGACGAGGAAGTCGAGAAGATGACCTGGCTGGGCATCTCCGGTATTGCCAACGTGCTGTGCTGCATCAAGATGGCCAAGTACTATGAGCTGACCGAGAACGATGTGGTCGCCACCGTCCTGACCGACTCCGCCGTGATGTACGGCAGCCGCATCGAGGAGCTGAACGAAATGCACGGCGCCTACAACGCTCACGAGGCTTCTCTGGATCACAACCTGCATATGCTGGGCCTGAAGACCGACAATATGCTGGAGCTGACCTATGCTGAGCGCAAGCGCGTCCACAACCTGAAGTACTACACCTGGGTCGAGCAGCAGCAGATGAACGTCGAGGATCTGAACGCTCAGTGGTACGACACCAAGGGCACTTGGGACGCCGTTCACGCTCAGGCCAAGGATCTGGACGAGCTCATCAACGAGTTCAACGAGGCCACCGGCCTGCTGAAGGCGCTTTAATTCCTAAAGGGGGAGCAGGCTCCCCCTTTAGATCCCCCACCACCAGTTTGCGAACTGGTGAACGCGCCCAAGGCGCTTGGGTCAACGTATTTTTCTGACGCGCATGTCGTCAGAAAAATGATATGATACGCCTCAGGGCGGGGCTTTCGCCCCGCCCTGATTTCTTTTAATAAGGAGAACACCACCATGAAAAATGTGAAATACGGCAAGTGCGTCCGCTGCGGCAAGACCTATGACGCCGTGCCTGACCTGACCAACTGCGAATGCGGCGGTATTCTGGATATCGTCTATGACTATGACTATATCAAGTCCGTGCTGACCAAGGAGAAGCTGGCAAAGCGGGACAACCGCTCCATGTGGCGCTACCGTGAGCTGCTGCCCGTGGAGGAGACTACCCCCGACACACCCCTGCGTGTGGGCTGGAGCCCCCTGTACGAGGAGCCGAAGCTGGCGGAGATGCTGGGCATCAGGAAGCTGTGGGTGAAGGACGACGGCCAGAACCCCACCGCCTCTCTGAAGGATCGCGCCAGCGCCATGGCCGTGGCCAAGGCCATGGAGGCGGGCGCCAAGACCATCGCCTGTTCCTCCACCGGCAACGCCGCCAGCTCTCTGGCCGGCAACGCCGCCGCCGCGGGCATCAAGACCTTCATTTTCGTGCCGGAGCGCGCCCCTCAGGGCAAGGTAGCCCAGCTGATGATTTTCGGCGCCAACGTCATCTCCGTCAAGGGCAACTATGAGGACACCTTCAAGATGTCCGCCGCCGCCATCGAGAAGTACGGTTGGTACAACCGCAACGCCGCCATCAACCCCTACCTCAGCGAGGGCAAGAAGACCGTGGCGCTGGAGATCGCCGAGCAGCTGAACTGGGAGATGCCCGACTATCTGGCCATTTCCGTGGGCGACGGCTGCACCATCGCCGGTGTGTGGAAGGGCTTCAAGGATCTGTATGCCATCGGCTTCATCGACAGGCTGCCCCGCCTGATCTCTGCCCAGTCTCTGGGTTGCTATCCCATCAACCGGGCCATTCAGGAGAACAAGCCCTGGGAGCCTATGGAGGAGAACACCATCGCCGACTCCATCTCTGTGGGCGTGCCCCGCAACGCCGACAAGGCGCTGGCGGCTATCCGCGAGTCCAACGGCATCGCCGTCAATGTGTCCGACGAGGAGGTCCTGGCGGCGCAGCGACTGCTGGGCCGTACCTGCGGCGTGTTCGGTGAGCCTGCGGGCGTCACCGGCGCGGCGGCCCTGAAGAAGGCCTGCGAGGAGGGCCTGATCCCCCACGATGCTACCGTGGTGTCCGTGGTCACCGGCAACGGCCTGAAGGACGTGGCCAACGCCATCAAGTCCGCCGGTTCCCCCGTCCACATCGAGCCTGACCTGGATCTGATGGTAGAGGAATTCAAGAAGCGCGGCGTGGTAGTCGAATAAAAACAATGGAAAAACCGAAAGGAGCGGTGAAAACCGCTCCTTTTCTTATAAAAAATCGGGCTGACCGGCGATTTTCGCCTTGACTTTTCGCTCAAAATCGTGTATCATAATTGCTGTTGTAAAGGCTGAAAACTTTACATAAAGGCGATACGCTTTACAGAAAGGGGAGCCATCCGTGAAAAACCAGACCTACCGCATGACCATGCTGTTCGATTTTTACGGCGAGACCCTGACCGACAGGCAGAAGGAATTTTTCGACCTGTACTATAACGAGGATCTGTCTCTGGGCGAGATCGCCGAGAATTACGGCATCTCCCGGCAGGGCGTGCGGGACGTGATCGTCCGGGCCGAGGCTGCCATGCAGGAGATCGAGGATAAAACCGGCCTGATCCGCCGTTTTATGCTGATGCAGCCCAAGATCACCGCCATCGAGGAGGCGGCGCAGCAGATCAAGACCATCAACTATCGCCAGTATGAGAATCCCCAGCTGGACAAGCTGGTGTCCGACATTTTGGAAAACGCCGAAGGGCTGAAGGAGTAAACATGGCCTTTGAAGGATTGTCCGAAAAATTAAACGCCGTATTCAAGAGCCTGCGGGGCAAGGGCCGCCTGACGGAGGCCGACGTCCGTACCGGTATGCGGGAGGTGCGTCTGGCCCTGCTGGAGGCCGATGTCAGCTATAAGGTGGTCAAGGACTTCGTGGCGCAGGTCACCGAGCGCTGCGTGGGCAGCGACGTGCTGGAAAGCCTGACCCCCGCCCAGCAGATCATCAAGATCGTTAACGAAGAGCTGACCAAGCTGATGGGCAGCACCAACGCCAAGATCACCACCGCCAACCGCGGCCCCACCGTGGTCATGATGGTGGGCCTTCAGGGTGCCGGTAAGACCACCAACGGCGCAAAGCTGGCGGGCCTGATGCGCCGCCAGTTCGGCAAGCGCCCGCTGCTGGTGGCCTGCGACGTGTACCGCCCCGCCGCCATCACACAGTTACAGGTGGTGGGCAAGCAGCTGGATATCCCTGTGTTTGAGATGGGACAGATCGACCCCGTGACCATCGCCAAGGAGGCGGTAAAATACGCCGCCGATCACGGCAACGACATGGTATTTCTGGATACCGCAGGCCGACTGCACATCGACGAGACGCTGATGGACGAGCTGCGGAATATCAAGTCCGCGGTGAAGCCCAACGAGATATTGCTGGTGGTGGACGCCATGACCGGTCAGGACGCCGTCAACGCCGCCAAGGCCTTTGATGACGCGCTGGGCATCGACGGCGTGATGCTGACCAAGCTGGACGGCGACGCCCGCGGCGGCGCGGCCCTGTCCATCCGGGCGGCTACCGGCAAGCCCATCAAGTTCGTGGGTACCGGCGAAAAGCTGGACATGATCGAGCTGTTCCACCCCGACCGCATGGCCTCCCGTATTCTGGGCATGGGCGACATGCTGTCCTTCATTGAGAAGGCCGAGCAGCAGTATGACGAGCAGCAGGCCAAAAAGCTGGAGGAGAAGCTGCGGAAGAATCGCCTGACCCTCAGCGATTATCTGGATCAGCTGGAGCAGCTGCAGAACATGGGCGACCTGAGCCAGATCGCCAGCATGTTGCCGGGCAACATGGCCAAGGGCTTCGACCCCGACCAGATCGACCCGAAGCAGTTCGCCCGTACCAAGGCCATCATCCAGTCCATGACCATGCAGGAACGTGAGAATCCCCAGATCCTCAACGCCAGCCGCAAGCGCCGCATCGCGGCAGGCTGCGGCCAGCAGGTGTCGGACGTGAACCGGCTGCTGAAGGGCTTTGAGACCATGCAGCAGATGACCAAGGCCCTGACCCGCGGCAAGCGGGGCATGGGCGCGCTGAGCGGCCTGATGGGCGGCGGCAGCAGTATGAGAGGCTTCGGCCGGAAGAAAAGACTGAAATAAGTGCCCCGGCATTTATGATACATGACAAACAAATTATTTATTTTGGAGGAAAAAACCATGGTTAAGATCAGACTGAGAAGAATGGGCGCCAAGAAGGCTCCTTACTACCGCGTGGTCGTCGCTGACAGCCGCTATCCCCGTGATGGCCGCTTCATCGAGGAGATCGGCACTTACAACCCCTGCGTGAACCCCGCCGAGATCAAGATCGACGCCGACCGCGCCCGCGAGTGGATCAAGACCGGCGCTCAGCCCACCGATACCGTTCGCGCCCTGCTGAAGAAGGTCGACGTACTGTAAGGCCGAGGGCAAGCCATGAAGGAATTGCTGCTCTATATCGCCAGAAGCCTCGTCCAGCATCCCGATCAGGTCACCGTGACCGAGGTCGAGAACGGCGACGAGCTGACGCTGGAGCTGCGCGTTGCCCCCGAGGATATGGGCAAGGTGATCGGGCGTCAGGGCCGCATCGCCAAGGAGATCCGCACCGTGGTGCGCTCCTACGCCCAG
>CAVBAZ010000297.1:0-4049 GCA_963593515.1 Bacteroidaceae bacterium | reverse complement strand
TGACAGAGCACCACTGGTTATACAGCATGGGCAGCTCGCGCCAGCTGTGCAGCACATGGGACCAGTGGTCGCAGAACATAGTCTCGGAGGTGGGGCGGAAGGCCAGACGCTCCTCCAGCGGCTCGCTGCCGCCGTGGGTGACCCATGCCACCTCAGGGGCGAAGCCCTGCACCAGCTCGCCCTCTTTTTTCAGCAGGCTCTCCGGGATCAGCACGGGCATGGCCACGTTGACGTGACCGGTCTTTTTGAACTCATTGTCCATGTACTTCTGGATATTCTCCCAGATGGCGTAGCCATAGGGGCGCAGGATCAAAAAGCCCTTGACGCTGGCGTAGTCCACCAGCTCCGCTTTCAGGCAGATGTCCGTGTACCACTTGGCAAAATCCTCCTCCATGGGAGTGATCGCTTCCACATTTCTCTGGTCCTTAGCCATAATGTATAACCTCAATTCCCGCGGCAAATGCGCGTTTTTCTCGAAATTTTATTGTATCGGGAAACATACCGTTTGTCAAGATTTCCCGCCCCTTTTGCGCGAAAAAGAACGGCCCGAAGGCCGTTCCTTTCACTGTGTTCACTTTACCGGGATCTCCAGCGTGCCGAAGCGGATGTGATCCACCTGCGTCACGTCGATGGGCGCGGCAAAGCGGAAGTAGAGGTCTACATGGCTGTTGTTGTAGCTGCCGCCGCAAACATCAGAATCCTCACCGGCCACTTCGGTGCCGTCGTTCAGCACCAGCGCCCAGCCGCCTTCCGGTTCACAGGGCGGCGCATCAAAATCGTCGATGCTGTCGCTGTCGTACTTCACCTGAATATAGGTGCTGCTGATGCGGAAGGTATCCAGATAGATCATGCGGCCCGGCTGAGCGCTCTCCACCGTCAGACCGCTGGCATCCACCTCGATGGGCGCAGCCTGCGCCGACAGGCCGGGCAGGGCAAAGCGCCAGTCGCCCTCCAGCACGGTTTCGGTGTACTGTCCAAGGCTGGCATTATAGACAGCCAGGCTGGTAATGTGCAGCCACTTAGGCTGGCCGTCGTCAAACCTCATTCTGGTCTCGCCTACCCGCTGGGCGGCGTCATCGCTGAGCATCTGACTTCCCATGTACACCACACCTTCCAGTGTATTGTCGCCGGGCGTGCTGTCCTCCCATTTGACCGAATATCCCATACCGCTGAAGTCGTAGTCCTCTGTCTCCAGAATACCGTCCTCCTCCGTACCCCGTGGCATCAGGTCTCCCTCTGTCTGGGGATCGGGGATGCGCAGCACTGTGCCCTCCGGAACCTGTACCAGCAGGCGGATATAGTAGTTGTAGGCGTCACCGTACACCGCCAGCGGCGTGATGGTGGTGCCGTTGCTGGTGACAGGCGCGGGCATGTCGGTGGTACCCATCTCTTCCATCAGCTGCTTTTCCTCCGCCGTCAGGTCGCCGAAATAGCCCTTGAAGCTGTCGGCCACGCCCAGCTTGGCGGCGGCCACAGTGGCGGTGCACATGACCGCTACGATGGCGGCGATCAGCAGCCCCCTGGCCACACGTCTGGTCTTTCTCACCGCAGGACGTCCGCCCTGCTGATTTTCGATTTTTTTCATCGTCAACTCCTTGATCCGGCGGAGGGCAGCCTCGTCACACCCCGGCGCGGGCGTTACGGTATCGTCCCGCACGTCGTCCATCAGGTCATAGATGTTGTATTCCATTTGCCGTTCCTCCTTATGCTTCCTCCGCCAGCAGGCGGGATTTCAATTTCTCCCGTCCCCTGCTGAGCCGTGATTTGACAGCGGATTCCGTCAGCCCCATGGCTGCCGCGATCTGGGCGATCTTCTCATAGTAGTAGTAAAACCGCAGGAATATCTCCCGGTCCACCGGCTCCATGGCCAGCAGGGCCGACCGCACACAGGCGGCGCGCTCCCGCCGCTCCAGAAGGCTTTCCGGCGTGTGGGGATCCACCAGCACCGCGTCCTCCGGCAGCGGCACGGTCCGGGACGCCTGACGCAGCTTGTTCTTGGCGCAGTTGCGGGCCGCCGCACCCAGATAGGACTTGACCGCGCCGCCGCGCACCTGTCCGGCGTTGTTCCAGAAGCCCAAAAACACGTCGGAGACCGCCTCCTCCACGTCGGCGTCTGTCATATAAGCGCCCATCACATTACGGATGATGGCGGCGGCATACGCGCCATACCGGTCAATAAACCACGCCAGCGCTTCCTGCGAGCCCTGTTTCAGCTGCCGCAGGGCCTGTTCCTCTGTCAAATGGATCACTTCCTTTGCGGAGATCTTGGTTGACGGCCGTCACTCATAATAACACACCTGCCGGGAAAAAGTCGCGCACGGCGGCAAATTCGCGCAAAAAAACAGCAAGGGCGCTGCCCTTGCTGTTTTTTCCTATGTTACAGACCGCGGGAAGCCTTCTCCTGCCGCTCGGCCTCGGCACGGGCCTTGCATACCTCAGCCCAGCTGGGCAGCTTGTCCAGCTCCGCCGCGAAGGCCGCCAGCTCGTCAGGAATGGCGATCTTCTGGGGACAGACCGCCGCGCACGCGCCGCAGGCGATGCAGGCGCCGGGCCACTTGTCCCTGGGCAGGGCATCCAGCTGCATCTTTACCGAGGAGCCGCTGCCCACACGCAGCTGATTGTACTTATGCAGCAGGTCGGGGATATTCAGCCCCATGGGACAGCCGTCGCAGCAGTAGCGGCAGGCGGTACAGGGTACGGAGTTCTTCATCTTCTCCGCCGCGTCCAGCAGGATGGCGTTCTCCTCGCCGGACAGGGGAGCCAGACGATCAAAGGTCTTGATGTTGTCCGCCATCTGGGCCATGTTGGACATGCCGGAGAGCACCATGGTGACGTTGTCAAGCCCCTGTAACCACCGGAAGCCGAAGGAGGCGATGCTGTCCTCCGGACGGATGGCGTGGAGCTTCTGCTCGCTCTCCGCGTCCAGCGCCGTCAGCTTGCCGCCCCGCACCGGCTCCATGACCCACAGGGGGATGTTCCGCTGCTTCAGCAGCTCGTACTTCTCTTTGCCGTGCTGCATGGTCCAGTCAAGGAAGTTGAATTGCAGCTGACAGAACTCCATCTCGTCGCCATAGCGGTTCAGGAAGTCCGTCAGGCAGGGCAGGTCGGCGTGGCTGGAAAAGCCCAGATGCTTGATGCGGCCCTGCTTCTTCTGCTCAATGAAGTAGTCCACGATGCCCCACCTGGGATCGTCGTACACATGGACGGAGTTCTCATACACGTTGTGCAGCAGGTAAAAATCGAAATAGTCCACCTGACACTTTTGCAGCTGCTGCTCGAAAATGTCAGCGGGGTCGTAGGTCTCCGCCACCATGTGGCCGGGGAACTTGGTGGCCAGATAAAAGCTCTCACGGGGGTGCTTTTTCAGACATGCGCCCACCACCGTCTCGGACTTGTTCTGCATATAGGGCCACGCGGTATCGTAATAGTTGACGCCGTGGGCCATGGCGTAATCCACCATCTCCTGCGTCTGGGCCGTGTCGATCTGCCCGTTCTCCAGCACCGGCAAGCGCATGGTGCCAAAGCCCAGCATGGAAAGCTTCGTTCCCTTGAAATCACGATAGATCATGTTGTCGTCCTCCCGATTCTGTTGTATTTGAGATGCCATTGATTATATCACGCTTCGGTATATATGACAAATATAAGTTTTGCCGCCGTAAAGGGCATTTGCGCATTTGTTTGCCGTGCACTATGATCCGGCAAGAAAAATGGGGGATTTTTCGATTTTTTCCTTGACATATAGGGCCGTCATGTGCTAATATAACAAAGCTGACGATTTCTGCGGAGGGCGCATGCGGGTGTAGCACAATGGCCAGGGCACCAGCCTTCCAAGCTGGGGATGCGGGTTCGATTCCCGTCACCCGCTCCAACTTGTCACTATGCGCCAGTAGCTCAGTTGGATAGAGCAACTGCCTTCTAAGCAGTAGGCCAGGGGTTCGAGTCCCTTCTGGCGTGCCAATTTTCTTCGTCGGCTGATCCCATGTGGATGTCCATGTGGTGGGTGTAGCTCAGTTGGTTAGAGCACCGGATTGTGGTTCCGGGTGTCGAGG
>CAVBAZ010000296.1:0-11348 GCA_963593515.1 Bacteroidaceae bacterium | reverse complement strand
CGTTGGAGGAGCCGTAGTGAGTGCTGGAGGTGTAGGTGACCGTCAAGGTTGCGCCGGTGGTATCCGCCTTTTTCACCTTGATGGTAGGCGTTGCGGTATTCGCGCCGGAGACGATCTCCAGAATCGCGGTATTGGAGCTGTTCCAGCTCCAAGTGCCGCCATCAGGGACAGAAGCAGACTTGGTGGCAGTCAGGGTGAAGTTCGCATCGCCATAGGTCTTGCTGGCGGGCGGGGTGGTGATGCTCACGCCCGCGTCAGCTTTATCTACCACATTCACGACGATGGTCTGTTCGGTCGGTGCGGCGAAGTTGGCAGTAGCCACGGCGTTTACCTTGATGTTGAAGGAGGTCGTGGCGGTGCTCGGGTCAGCCTTCAGCTTGTTATCCGCAGTAAGTGTGATGCCGGCAGGTGTGCCGTCCAGCGCGTAGGTCAGCTTTGCGCCGCTGTCGGTGTTGTTGAAGGAGGCCCAGCCGGTGATGTCCACCTCAACGCCGTTCTTCACAAGCTGGCGCGGGGTCGTCGCCGTAATGGAGGGCGTGGCTTGATTGATGGTGAAGTTGATCGTGGCATCAGCCAGCTTCAAATTGAAGTTGTTGCCGGCAGCCAGTGAGCCAATCGTGATGGGGTAAGCACCGACATCCGTGCCGGTGTACGACAGCGCACCGGACTTGGCTTCATCGAACTTGGCCTTGAGGGGCGTGTCGCCGTCGATATCGGTGGTGTAGGTTAGCTCGGGGTCAGCCGCGCCGTAGGTCTTGGACTTTGCATCAGGCGTGATGGTCACATCCTTGGCAAGCAGAGACCAGGTTGCGCGGGCTTCGCCGGTGTAGTTGCCCGTACCCTTGATGACCAGGGTGTTATTGCCTACATTGGTAGCCTTGTTGCCGCTGAAAACGGTGTAGTCTATCGTCGCAATCAGGGGTGCAGCGCCATCCTCGACAGAGGCGATCTGCACGCTCTGCCCGGTGCCGTTGTAGGTCTTCTGCGTACCGAGGGTGATCATGCTGTCGGTCAAAGCCTTGGGGCTGATGGTGAACTTCTTGGCAGCAGAGGTAGCGGAGCCGTAATTGCCAGCTGCGGCAACGGCAGCCTTGACCCAATAGTCACCCGCGTTCTTGGGAGCCGCACCGTCAGATGCGGCACCGCTTGCCGTGGTGGTCTTGGCGGTGCAGGCGGCATCGGTATAGTAGGTATAGGTCACTGCACCGGTACTGCCGGACTTGTTCACGGCGGGATCAGCCACAACATTTCCATCATAGGTCTTGCTGGGGTCGCCGGTGATGGAGATGGAACTGGCGGCGGCTTTGATGTTGAAGCTCACGGCTTGTTCACTGAAGGCATAGTTGCCGCCGGGTTTGGCTTTAACGGTCACGGAGCCGGTACCAACATCAGTATTCGTACCGTAGTCTACGGTATAATCCGTATCCAGCACCAGCGTTTTGCCGCCGTCGCCCTTGACGGTGACGGTGGGCTTGATCGGGCTGCCGGTGTAACCCTGGTCAGCAATGGAGTCTACCGCCACATCAGTCAATTTTTTAGGATTGACCGTCAGCTTTACCTTGCAGGTAGCGGTCTCATAGCTTGCCGTATCAGTCGGCGTAAAGACCACTTCGTACTCGGTGGTGTTGCTGTCCTTGACCTGCGGGACGGTGGACGGGTTCTTCCACGTAAAGCTGCCTGCGACGCTGGCTGCACCGCCGGTCAGAGGGCTGTTCGACAGCTTATCACCGTAGGTGATAGCAGATGCCGTGGGAACCGTATTGATGTTCGGGGTATCCTTGGCGGCGGTGGCGGAAAAAGTTCTGACCAGCGTAAGAGTTGTGCCGTTGTTAAATGTTGTTGCGTAGAAGGAAGGCACAAACAACGGGCCGGTAGTCGCAAAGCTCTCGCCGGAGTTTGCCGTCAAGGTGATCTTGGCAGTATAAACCTGATTGGCCTCCGCCTTGCCGGTCACAGCCGTGCCGGTGGTGGAATCGCCCTTGAACCATTTCACCGAGCCTGTATAGGCTCCGGAGCTGCCCACATCAACGGTGGTATCCAGTTCCACACCCTTTTTGGGAGTGTCGACCTCTGCAGTCACGCTGGAGATGGGAGCCTTTTGCACGGTGACGGTGGCAGAGGTGACGCTTCCGACGCCGGGAGCATCGGTGCTGTTGTCTCCGGACTTATCACAGAAGTTGTACTTTTCCGTAACAAAGGAAAAGTCAACAGCGCCGGTCTTCCCTTCAAGCACGTCAAAAATAACCGTAAGGATTTCTGTTGTGGTTGTAGTAGTCGAACCGTTTTCATCAGCCCAGGCGACACCTATGGTTGCCGGGTTCCAAGAATTGTTGTCCGACACCGTCGAATTTGCTGTAAGTAAGCCGCCCTTCGTTGGCGTGCCGTTTACCTTAAGCTTTTCCTTGTCATACTTAACATGGAAATCAAGAGCTCCCAAATCTGTATATGCGCCGATTTTTACGCTCATTTTCACCTGATTCGTCTCGGCGAGACATGAAGCGTCAATACTCAGTGTCGGCGCATCATACCCTGCTGCGAATGCGGTGGTCGGCAGCATCGTCAGCAAAAGGCAGAGGACACAGAGCAGGGATAAAACGCGTTTTTTCATGCGGTTAATTCCTCCTTAATAGGTTAGAGTGCGGGACCCGGCGCTGATCTGCCTGATCCACAGAGCGTCTGTGCTGTTTACTTTGTCATCGCGGTTCAAATCCGCAAGGATCTTCTGGTAGGCGTCCAACACGCGGCCGCCCGCGCTGTTCTGCCGCACCCACAGAGCGTCAGTGCTGTTCACCCTACCGTCCTTGTTCACATCGCCCCACAGGCAGACGGTCACATCTTTGCCGGTGATGTCGGCGTCGCCCACGGTGATGGTCTCCGTCCACGGGGCGTGGCCCTTCTTCTCCACCTTCAGGGTGTACTCACCGGCGGGGACTTCCGTGAAGGTGTACGCACCGTTGCTGACAGTGGTGCTCAGCGGCGTACCGCTGGCCGGGGTCAGCGTCACGGTGACGGCCTCGCTCGCGTCGCCGTAGCTGGTGACCGTCCCGCTCACCGTTACGCCCGTGGGTCTTTCGGGTGCGGACAGGGTCGCATTGGTCAGCGTGAGAGTGGAATCGCCGGTCGTCACATTCATCTGCTCGGTTCGGTTGACCGACAGGGTCATGGCGGCCTTGCCCCACATCGTCCGATTGTCGGTCTTTGCCACCTTCAGCGAGGTGATTGTGTAGCTCTCGGCGGCGTTCCCGGTTCCCGGCCATTTCAGTTCGCTGACGGTGCAGTCGCCCGCTTCGGGGAGTGCCTCGCCCTTGTACAGCGGGATAGTCACCTGCGGCAGGTTGATGAGGTAAACATCAAACTCCACCATTCTTCCGTTGTCAGAGCGGGTGCAGAACTCCGTTATTCGGGTCAGGTTGCCGCCCGGGGTATCTGTCTCCAAGCTGAGATAATAAGTTTCCTTAAAAATAATATCCCCCTCGCATGTTACCGTGATGTGTCCCCGATAGTTTTTGCTGGGGTCGATTTCAGTGTCAGCGGAGATCTCCGCGCCGCTTTCGTCATACCAGACGACCGCAGGACTTGCATACTCTGTCTTGTAGTTTGTCAGCGACAGGTCGCTGAACTTTGATGCGGTCAGCACGTTTTTCAGATACACTTTTTCAAGATTAAAGGTACGTGTATAGAGGATCGCCTCGGCTGTGGTGTCTTTGCCCGGCATGGTGAAGGTCACTGTGTCTGTCTGGGGGAGGCTGGGATTTCCCGTGACCGACCAATAGTTCAGCTTGTAGTCCCCTGCCAGTTCCGCCGTCACCGTGACGGTCGCGCCCTCCTCCACATAGCTGCCGCTTGTGACCGCCTTGCCGTCCACTGTGGCGGTGCAGTTTTTCAGCGTCAGCTTGTAGGTGGCCTTGACGTTGGGGCAGGTGATGGTATAGTTGGCTGATGCGGTTGCCCCTTTAATATATGTCGTGCCGTCGATCGTGACATCCTTGACCACTGCGGCGACCTTTTGACCCATCCCTCCGCTCTTCGGGGTCACATAGAACATGCCGATGCTGCTGTAGGACATTCCGGAGGAGTTCCACATCTTGATGGCGTTGAACTTATCACCCACGGCGGTGCCGTCGGGCCAATCTGTGTAAAATGCAACAGAGTCCGTACTCGCTCCGCCGATCACGACGGTTCTGTTTGCATTGTCGACCGTGATAGTACGCCCGCTGTTGTCCCACGGCGAGAGAAACGGCACGACATCCTTCAGCGGGATGTATTCGAAGATGCCCACCCTGCTCGGGCTGCTCCAGCGCAGCGTACCCTCGCCGAACGCAGAGTACTGATACCGTACATAGACGACCGCGTAGTTGTCGTACTTTGTGCTGACCTCCTCGCCCAGGACGATATACTTCCCCTTCGTCATTTTCGTCCACTCCGTGGCAGGGGTGATGCTCTCGCTTCTGCCGAGGACGCAATAGTATCCGTCGCCGCGGACGAAGCTTGTCAGGTCGGTATAGCCTACCCCAAGCTCCAGCAGGATCTGGTGGGTGAATGTTTTTATTGAGCTTTTACTGATCTCGGCGGAGGTTAAATTATCCTTGTCGTTGGTATACCACATCGTCAGCAACGCTGTGGGGGGAAAGACCTCCTTGCCGTGGGCGAAGCTCACGACGGCGTAGTCCCCCTCCTTTACGCCGACATAGTTATAGGAGCCTGTGGCCGTGCTGTTCTCCTCCCTGCTCAGGAAGCTGGTCGCGTAGGTGTCACTGCCCAGCTTGACGCGGCTGATCGCGGAGCCGCCTCCGGTCAGGCTTCCGCCGCCCTTCAGGGTCACGGTGCAGCCCTCAGCCAGGTCGATGACATTCATGGAGGTCGTGTTGGTAGCAGCGGTCTGCAGCCTAACGACGTCCGGGCTTATGGTGTTCGTCAGCTCGGCGTTGGAGTTCCTGATCGTCACGCCCGCAGTATCCGACAAGATGGAGATCGGGGCGCCGTTCGTGGTGATATTGACGGTGCTGCCGTCCGTGATCTCCAGACCGTTATACTTGGTTCTAATGCCGTTGCAGGAGTCGTACACCTCCGTGGAGGTGATGTTCAGTGTGCTGTCCGACACCACCACGCGGGCGCCGCTGCTTTTTGTTACACTGGCGTCAAAGATGCCGTATTTGCCGTTATTGATCGTCACACTGGCGTTCGTCAGGCTTACCGAGGCGTCGCCGCTCCTTTCCGGTATATAGATACCGCAGCCATTACCTGTTCCGAGTGCTTCGGTGTCCGTCGGCAGATCCACGGTCAGACTGCCGCTGATGGTGTGATCGCCGTCGTTTACGCTGTTCAGGTAAACGCCGCAGACGGTCGCGTTCTTAAAGCCGGTGACGGCAACGGTCTTGTCCGCGCTGCCGGAGAGCGTGAGCCGGGCCGTATAAAGGCCGTACCTCTCGGCGGTCACGTTCAGCGGGGCGCTGACGGTCAGGGAACTGCTTGTATAGATGCCCCGGCTATAGCCGTCGTTGCCCATGGCGTTCACGGTCAGCTTGCCCGGGCCGGTGATGGTCAGGTCACTCTCCCGCCAGATGCCGTAGGCCTCCTTGTTGGTGCCGCTGACCGTGACGCTGCTGTCCTGCTCCACGCAGATCTGGTTTACGCCGAACGTCATCTCGATGCCGCGGGCAACCCCGGAGACATAAGAGGAAAAATTCGTCGTCGTACCGTGGTAGCCGTTCAGATACAGCGTGCCGTCTGCGACGCGGGCGACATAGGGGTCGCCGTCCGTGTACTTCGTCGGCTTCTTCTCCGTGTTCGAGGACAGGCAGTAGCCATCAAACAGCCTGACCCAGTCGAGATTGATATCACTGTTCGACTGTCGGTAATAAGTTTGTCCGCCGTCAATATACAGGTCGACATACGCCGTGCCGGAAGGCACTTCCGCATCGTAAGTATCATCGTACGCCTGCGCCGTGATCGGGAACAGTCCCAGCAGCAGCACAAGGCTCAGGAGCCACGCCGTCAGCCGTTTGGGGTTCGTTTTTGCCATTTGATTTCCTCCCTTCTGTTTTCGGAAACGCGGCGTTCCGCCTCCCGCATCGGTAACGACCCGATAGGCTGCCATTTTCTTTGCCCGCTCCATCCGCATTCCTCCTTTTTCTCGTTTCGTCTTGAAAAGCCGCCGCAGAATATGCTATAATGCAAAAGTTAAGGCGGCAGCCGGCTCGACAGGGTGAATCGTCGAGCGATCTTTAGGTTGGAGCTTCGCTCCAACCTAAAGGGGTACCCCTTTAACGATCCTCTGTTTACCTGACGGCCGCCGGACGGTGCGTCCGGCGACCTACACTATTTTTGTACCATATTTTCATTCTTTTGTCTGTCCCCTAAATCCCTCATTTAGGGGACAAAGAGGAAAAATATTTTTGAAAAATCCGAAAATCAGCCCGATTTTTCAAACACCTGTTCTATTTTGGAGGTCTGTTTCATGAAAAAGCGTATGCTGGCGGCGCTGCTGCTGTCCGCCCTTGTTTTTGCCCTCTCCGGCTGCGGAGAGAAGTCCCTGCTGAATAAAAAGGAGCCGGTCTCTCTGACCTTCTGGCACGTCTACGGCGAACAGGCAGGCTCACCCATGGATCTTCTGGTGCAGGAGTTCAACCGCACCGTGGGGCAGGAGCGCGGCGTGCAGATCAATGTCACCGGCACCAGCAGCGCATCCAAGATCGGGGGCTATCTGAAGGAGGCGCAGAGCGGCAAGGATGTGCAGGAGCTGCCCGACCTCTTTACCTGCCACATTTCCGACGCACTGGAGTTGGGCGAGGATAACCTTGTGGACTGGAACGGCTGGTTTACGGCGGAGGAGCTGGGCGACTTCGTCCCCGGCTTTCTGGACGACGGCACGGCGGAGGACGGAGAACTGCTGATCTTCCCCGTTTCCAAGTCCACGCAGCTTCTGATGTGCAACGGCAGCGGCTTCGCCCGCTTTTCCGAGGCCACCGGCGTCGGCTATGAGGATCTTGCCACATGGGAGGGCTTCTATGATGCCGCCGGCAGGTTCTACGACTGGTCGGGCAAGCCCTTCTGTGCGCTGGATTATCCCATCCGCGCCGTGGAGCTCTGCGCCATGGAGCGCGGCAGCGGAGATTTCTACACGGAAAACGGCTGGTACGATACCGATAACGCCGTATTTAAGGAGAGCTGGATGCAGTTCGCCCGCGCTCTCGCGCAGGGGCATGTGGTGGTCTCCGACCTCTACTCCAACACGCAGGTGATGACCGGCGATGTGGTGTGCGGCCTCGGCTCCTCCGCCGCCATTCTATATTATAATGATACCGTCACCTACCCGGACAACACGCAGGAGCCGATGGACCTCCATGTGCTGCCCATGCCGAAAACGGCGGGAGCGGACGCTCTGATGACACAGGCGGGCGTGGGGCTTTGCGCCTGCAAGACCACCGAGCAGAAGGCGGAGGCGGCCGCGCTGTTCGTCCGCTGGCTGACGGAGGCGGAGCGCAACCTCGACTTCGTGGCGCAGACCGGCTATATGCCGGTGCGGAACGGTGCATTTGACGCCATCGAGGGCTATACCGACTTCCCGGCGCCAGTAGCGGCTTATGAGAGCCTCTACGCCGCGCTCAAGACCATGCGCGAGGACTATATCCCCGTGTCCGAGCCGCGCTTCGAGGGCTACTATGATAAGCTCAGAGTCCTTTACGACAGTCTGCGGCAAATGCAGACTGAGCTGCCCCAGCGTGCCGCAGCCGGTGAGGACATCGATGCGCTGGCAGAGGAGACGTGGACTCTGTTCTGCTCCATTTGCTGAAAAAATCGACTACATCGGAAGGGGGGTGAAGGCCCATGCCCAGCTTTTTGCTCTCAAAACTGAAACAGGCACAGCCCTCCATGCGCAGACGGCTGTTTCTATACATGGGCGCATTGGCGGCTCTGCTGCTGGCGGTGCTGTTGGTCGCCCTGCTTCTGCTGGGGCAGTTCAAAAGCCCACGGGCTGAAACGGAAAAGGCTCTGACCTTTCAGATGGGAGCCTTTCGCTCGGATATGACCTCCCTGTGGCGGAATGTCTCTGTCATGGGCGTGCATCTCTCGGAGGATATGACCGACCTCATCGAGAAGCAGACCTCGGACTTTTCCGCCCTCAACGGAGATGCAGCCGCCGTGGACGCCTTGCAGGAGGCCATGCTGGAGCCGCTGTGCCAGTATGTGCGGCAGACGGATTGCTCCGGCGCGTTTATCATGCTCAATGCTTCACTCAGCTCCGATCCCGCTGTGGATTCCCACGCCGGACTATATGTGCAGCGCGGCAACGCCGAGCACACTACCGGCGACCTGCTGCTCTATCGCGGCATGGCGGACATCGGGCGGCGGCACAAGGTAATGCCTCACCGGAAGTGGGCGCAGGAATTTGACCTGTCGAGCTTCCCCGGCTTCGCGGAGCATCTGGAAAAAGCGTCCGCATCCATAGAGCATAGCTGCCGTACCACAGAGCTTGTCACCCTGCCGGGTACCACAGAGCAGGCGATCCTGCTGACCGTCCCCATGATCGGCTCGGACGGCACGGTATACGGCCTGTGCGGCTTTTCCGTCAATCAGACTTACTTCTCGGCGCACCACGCGCAGCCGACCGGCATTGGCAGCCTTGCCTGTGTTCTGTCGGACGCCGCAGAGGGGCTGGATGTTCAAAGAGGACTTCTGACCTATCCCACAGGCGACTTCTGTTTTGTGCCGGATGAGCTGCTGGAAAAAAGGAGCCTGCGCGGTGGGCTTACCGCCTTTGTAGGGTCGGAGCTTTCCTTTGTCGGCATTTCGGAGCCGTTTACAGTGGCTGCCGGGGATGAGGTGCCTCACGATCTGACGGTGCTGATCTCAAAAGCCTCCTATGACCGCGCCATGCTGAAAAGCGTGATAGAGATCACCGTCTTGCTGACACTGCTGGTGTTTTTTGCCGTGGGCTGCTGCCTGTTCTACACCCGTCGCTATCTCAGGCCCATACTGGAGGACATCGATCATGTCACCGTGGCG
Organism: Bacteroidaceae bacterium; assembly: GCA_963593515.1. Lineage (GTDB taxonomy): Bacteria > Bacillota > Clostridia > Oscillospirales > Oscillospiraceae > Vescimonas. The sequence goes on along the minus strand of CAVBAZ010000296.1, from coordinate 2,342 downwards.
GGCGGTGAGAAGGGAAAGCCCATCTTCGAGGAGCTGCTGCCTATCTCCGAGAAGATGCGATCCCACGAGGAGGCTGTGACCGTCCTGAAAGCGGAACGGCAGGATGCTCAGGACAGAGCCGAGCAGCTTTTAGGCGAAAAGCTGGGGCTTCAGGAGCAGGTGGAGGGTATGCAGGGGCAGTTGGACGATTCCCTTGCGGAGATCCGTCGTTTGGCTCACCTCGGAAAGAAGGAGCTGAAACCGGCTGACTATGAAAAATTCTTAACGGGCTATGCCAAGCTGAGCCCCAAGGAGCTGGAAATATGCGAGGCTCTTGTCAGCGGCCTGAGTACCCGCCAATGTGCGGAGCAGATCGGCTGTGCCTCCAGCACCGTAGATACATACCGCAAGAGGGTTTATGAAAAGACCGGCATTCACAGGGTGCGGCAGCTTCAGCTCTGCGTTGTGCGCTCATGCGGACGGACCAGCAGGAGGCGGAAACACAGAAAGAATCATGACGGCAACGGCGGCGGCGCATCTCTCCACGAGGCGATGTGCCGCCGCATACTTTTCCGCGCCTCGCTTCTCCTCCTGTTACTATATATTTGCCCCTTGGTTTATGGCAGCCAGCCATAGGCATGGGGTAACCGTAAAACCTAGCCACGTATAAAAGGCCGCCATCGTGAAGAGAGCTGTTGCTCATCGAGATGGCGGTCAATTATTTTTTCGGCATATAACATCCTTCTGAGGCATTTCCAGGCAGCAGCTTTTTAGCCCATGCTTCATCTATTTTGCTCAGGCTCGGTGCATTTCGCAGGACCCAAAGCAGATAGCGGTACGGATCTAAGCCGTTTTCCTTCGCTGTTTCAATCAGGCTGTAGATCACGGCGCTGGCCTGTGCACCGCCAGCTGTATTGGCAAACAGCCAGTTCTTTCTGCCCATCACAAAGGGCTTAATGCTGCGTTCGGCACGGTTGTTGCTCAACTCCAGACGGCCATCCTCCAGATACCTTGTCAGATACGGCCACTGCTCCAACAGATAGTGAATGGCCTTTCCCAGCGCAGATTTCGGCGCGGTTCTCGCCTGCATCTCATTTGCCCATGACAACAACGCGGCTAGAACAGGCTTCTCCTGTTCCAGCCGCTTTTCATACCGCTCCCCCGGCATCAGCTCCGCCAATGCCTGCTCCAGCTTGAAAAGCTGTGAGCAATACCACTCGCCCATGGCCGCGGGAGAATCCTTCCGCTTCTCTTGCGGCAGGGTACTCAGTGCCTCGTCAAACTTTCGCCTTACATGTGCCCAACAGCCCACCACACGAACATTGCCCGGCAGTTTGTGGTATCCCTGGTAGCCATCCGCGTGCAGCCAGCCTGAGAAGCCTTGCAGAAATGTCTCTGCATGCTCTGCTTTTCTTGTGGGCTGATACTCATACAGCACAATGGTCTGTTTTGCGCATCCGCTGGTGCGGTACAGCCACATGTAGGACTTGCTGGTGGAGGAACGCTCCGGTTCTTTCAGCACCTGCAGCGTCGTCTCATCTGCATGCAGCACCGGCTCCCTACAGAGCTGCTCATGTAGCGTATCGTAGACCAGCCTTAGCCATTTCTCCGAAATGTTCAGCAGCCAGTTGGCCATCGTTTGCCGGGACAGCTTCAATCCCTGACGATTAAATTCCTGTTCCAGCCGGTACAGCGGAGAGTACATGACAAATTTCTGTATTGCCAGGTAAGCCACCGCCTCCGCGGAGGCGAAGCTGCCGGGCAGCAGTGCGGGTTCCTTCGCTGTCTTTACAATGTTGGCCTCGCCAGTCTCCTGCTCACAGTTCTTGCAGGCGTAGGTGTAGTATACGTCCTCGCGAACCCAGAACTCTGCCGGCTTCATCTGCAGTGTCCGGCGCACCTCTTTGCCAATCTCAACCAACTCGCTGCCGCAAGCAGAGCAGATCCGCTCATTCTCAGGAAGACGGTGCTCCACTACCTCGGTGGGAGTGCCCTCTGGAACGACATCCAACACATTGCCGGACTGCCGCTTGCGCTCATGTGCTTTCACAGCGATCTGCTTCTCAGTGGCGGCCTTGGTCCCGAAGGCATAGGCCTCCAACTCGTTCATGGTCAGGCTCAGCTGGTCCATGACCATCTGCTCCGCCTGTTCCGAAGAACGGCCAAACAGCTTCTTCTTGGATAGCTTCAGCTGCTCCAGCAGCCACTCGTTCTGCAGCGTAAGGCTGGTAATGACCTGCGCCTGCTCCTGTTCGCGGGCAGCAAGCTTTGCTTTCAGTCTTGCGTGTGGACGACGGCGAGACCGGACCAAGGGCTTATACTGGGAAAAGGACGGCTTTCTGCTGCTGTACAAACGGCTGGAG
>CAVBAZ010000295.1:0-8203 GCA_963593515.1 Bacteroidaceae bacterium | reverse complement strand
GCGCATTATTTGCGGTATTCTGCGGTTTTCTATTGCCAGAAAGGGGAAAAAAGAGTATAATAAGCTGATTTAACATGGGGAGGGAGCGCCGTGCGTATTTTGGGAATAGACCCCGGTGTGGCCATCGTGGGCTTCGGTGTGCTGGACTGCGCCGGTGCTGCCCAGAAAATGGTACAGTATGGCGCCATTAACACCCCTGCCGGCATGCCGCTGGCGGCACGGCTGACGTTGATCGAAAGCGACCTGACGGAGCTGATCCAGCAGTTCCAGCCGGATGAAATGGCCATTGAGGAGCTGTTCTTCAGCAAGAACATCACCACCGGCATCGCGGTAGCTCATGCCCGTGGCGTGATCCTGTGTACCGCCGAAAAGCTGCACCTGCCCATTTATGAATACACCCCCATGCAGGTGAAGCAGGCGGTGGTGGGCTATGGCCTTGCGGAGAAGAAGCAGGTGATGGATATGACCCGCCGCCTGCTGAAGCTGAAAGCCATCCCCCGGCCCGATGACGCCGCCGACGCGCTGGCTATCGCCATCTGCCATGCCCGCAGCGCTACCAGTCTGCTGCGGCGTACTGACCCCAACGTAAAGGAGACCGTGTGATGTTCTACTATCTCAGCGGCGTCGTGGCCGAAATGGAGGCCAATCTGGCCGTTATCGACTGCGGCGGCGTTGGCTATGCCTGTGCCACCACCAACTATACCCTGTCACAGCTGAAAAAGGGCGAAAAGGCCAAGCTGTATACCTACATGAACGTCCGGGAGGACGCGGTGGAGCTGTTCGGCTTCGCCAGCCAGAGCGAGCTGCACAGCTTCAAGCTGCTGCTGGGCGTCTCCGGCGTAGGCCCCAAGGCGGCGCTGTCTATCCTTTCCGCCAACACACCGGCCAATCTGGCTATGGCGGTGGTGATGGGCGACGAAAAGGCCCTGACCGCCGCACCGGGCATCGGCAAGAAGATCGCCCAGCGCATCATTCTGGAATTGAAGGATAAGCTGGCCAAGGAGCAAAGCTCCTTCGGCCCGGATACCGGCGGCAGCGTACCGCTGACGGTGCTGCCCAACGATAAGGCCAAGGAGGCCGGCGCGGCGCTGGCCGTACTGGGTTACAGCGGCAGCGAGGTGGCGGCGGCCCTGAAGGACATCGATATGGACGCCCTGCCGCTGGAGGAGATCATCCGTCAGGCGCTCAAGCGCATGGTGAAGTAAGGGAGGGGACAGCGTGAGCATTGACTACGGAAGCAACATCTATGAAGAGCCTATCGTCTCCACCACCTTTCTTCCGGAGGACGCGCAGGAGAAGTCCCTGCGTCCCCACACCCTGAAGGAGTACATCGGTCAGGAGAAGGCCAAGGGCAACCTATCCGTGTTCATCGAGGCGGCACGCCGCCGCGGCGAATCGCTGGATCATGTACTGCTGCACGGCCCTCCGGGCTTGGGCAAGACCACGCTGGCGGGCATTATCGCCGCCGAGATGGGGGTCAATATCCGCATCACCTCCGGCCCGGCCATCGAAAAACCCGGCGATCTGGCGGCGCTGCTGACCAACCTCAGCGAGAATGACATTCTCTTCGTGGACGAGATCCACCGGCTGAACCGCGCCGTGGAGGAGATCTTATACCCCGCCATGGAGGACTACGCCATCGATATCATCATCGGCAAAGGCCCCTCTGCCAACTCTATCCGGCTGGATCTGCCGCACTTTACGCTGATCGGCGCCACCACGCGGGCGGGCTCTCTGTCCGCACCCCTGCGTGACCGCTTCGGCGTGACGCTGCGGCTGGAGCTGTATACGCCGGAGGAGCTGAAAGAGATCGTCACCCGCAGCGCTGGTATCCTGAATGTGCCCATTGAGGAGGCGGGTGCTATGGAGATTGCCCGCCGTTCCCGCGGCACGCCCCGTATCGCCAACCGCATGCTGCGCCGTGTTCGGGACTTTGCGCAGGTGAAGGCCGACGGCGTCATCACCCGCGAGGTGGCGGACAGTGCCCTGCTGGCGCTGGAGGTGGACTATCTGGGTCTGGATCAAGTGGATCGCCGGATGCTGCGGGCCATTATCGAGAATTACGGCGGCGGCCCGGTGGGTTTGGATACGCTGGCGGCCACCATCGGCGAGGAGTCGGTGACGCTGGAGGACGTGTATGAGCCGTATTTGATGCAGCTGGGCTTTCTGACCCGCACGCCCCGCGGCCGCTGCGTGACGCGCAAGGCCTATGAGCACCTGCATATGGAGTTCATAGGGCAGACGCAATTGGAATTATGAGAGGAAGCAGAGAAAAATGGGTAAGTTATTTGGAACAGACGGTATTCGCGGCGTGGTGGGCAAGACCCTGACGGCGGAGCTGGCCTTTCGTGTGGGCCAGTCCGTGGCCGCTGTATTGCAGGAGGAGCTGGGCCGCAAGCCGGTCATCACCATCGGCAAGGATACCCGTATCTCCTCGGATATGCTGGAAGCGGCGCTCAGCGCCGGTATCTGCTCGGTAGGCGGCGACGTGCTGCTGCTGGGCACAATTCCCACCCCCGCTGTGGCATTCCTGACGGTGCAGGAGCAGGCGGACGCCGGTGTGGTGATCTCCGCTAGCCATAACCCCTATGAGCATAACGGCATCAAGGTGTTCAACGCGCAGGGCTATAAGCTGCCCGACGCCATGGAGGAACGGGTGGAGGAGCTGATCCTGTCCGGCGCGGAGATGCCCGTCAAGACCGGCGGTACATTGGGCCGCTGCCGCAACGGCGCGCAGGAGATGCACGACGACTATGTGAGCCATCTCATTGACACCATCGGCTGCGACCTGTCCGGCCTGCGTGTGCTGGTGGACTGCGCCAACGGCGCCGCTGCCGCTACCGCGCCTGACCTTTTCCAGCGCCTGCCGGTGATGGCGGATTTCATCAATATCGACCCCGACGGCGTCAATATCAACAACGGCTGCGGTTCCACCCACCTGGAGCAGTTGGCCACTATGACCGTGGCAGGGAAGTACCATCTGGGCATCGCCTTTGACGGCGACGCCGACCGCTGCTTGCTGGTGGACGAGAAGGGACATACGATCGACGGCGATAAGATCATGGCGGTGTGCGGTCTGGCCCTGCGCCGGGACGGCAAGCTGACCAACAATGCCGTGGTGGCCACGGTCATGTCCAATCTGGGTCTGCACGAATTTTGCCGCAACGAGAATATCGACCTGATCTGCACCGCCGTGGGCGACCGCCATGTGCTGGAAAAGATGGTGGAGTGCGACTACGCCATCGGCGGCGAGCAGTCCGGCCATATGATCTTCCGCGAGTATGCCACCACCGGCGACGGTGAGCTGACGGCCCTGCAATTCCTCAAGGCCCTGAAGGCGTCCGGAAAGCCCGCTTCCGAACTGGCCGCCTGCTGCGCCCAGTATCCGCAGGAGCTGATCAATGTGGAGCTGTCCCATACAGCAGGAGAGAAGGAGCGCATCATGGCGTCTCCGGAGTTGGCGCAGGCTGTGAAGGAGCAGGAGGCGCTGCTGGGCAGCGAGGGCCGTATTTTGATCCGTCCCTCCGGCACTGAGGCGCTGATCCGCGTGATGGTGGAGGCCAAAACCGATGAAATTGCCCGCAAGGTGGCGGAGGATTTGTCGGAATTGGTGAAAAAACTATAATAATACGCAGCTTTTTGACAAATTTTCGTAGACTGCTTGACAAATTCTTTATCGAAAAGGTATAATAGAAGATGGTAAATAGCAAAGAGGCTAGTTTTGCCTATCTGGAGACACTGAGCGACGAACAGCTGTGCGCCGCCTGCCAGACGGGGAACCGCAATGCCGAGGAGATCCTGGCGGCGCGGTATCACCGGTTGGTACGAAGCATCGCGCGTCCCTACTTTCTCGCCGGCGGCGACAGTGAGGATCTGCTGCAGGAGGGAATGGTGGGCCTGATAAAGGCCATGCGCGAATACGATCCCGGCCAGACAGCGTCATTCTGTACCTTTGCCGAGGTCTGTATCCGCCGCCGTCTCTACACAGTGCTGAAATCGGCCGCCTCCGGCAAGCACCAGCCTCTGAACCAAGCAATTCCCCTGAATCCCTCATTCTTTGACGTCAGTCTCGCTTTTGCACAGGTAGACCCCGAGGTTCTGTTGATCGACAGGGAAAGAACCGCCGGTCTTCTGGAGTACACATGCAAACAGTTATCCGCCTTCGAAGCTGAGATTTTAGGGTACTATTTGGACGGTCTCACATGCCGAGAGATCGCAGAAACTGTTGGCAAGCCGCCGAAATCGGTGGAAAATGCTGTGCAGCGCATACGCCGCAAGATTGGGCGGCAACTTCAATCCGGCGATATCAGCAAAGGCTGAACGCAATATATTTCATTTCTCAAAGAGAGGGTAAAATCATGTACGAAGACAAGACTTTAGTTTGCAAAGAGTGTGGCAAGGAATTCGTTTTCACCGCCGGTGAGCAGGAGTTCTATGCTGAGCGCGGCTTCCAGAACGAGCCCCAGCGCTGCAAGTCCTGCCGCGATGCTCGCAAGAACGCTGCCCGCGGTCCCCGTGAGTATTTCACCGCTGTCTGTGCTGCCTGCGGCGGCGAGGCCAAGGTTCCCTTCGAGCCCAAGTCCGATCGTCCCGTTTATTGCAGCGACTGCTTCGCCAAGATGCGTCAGAACGGCTAATTTCTGAACCACACACATTGTTTTGATACAAAACTCCGGCACACTTCCGTGTGCCGGAGTTTTTTGCGTATATAAGGAGATAGGGGAGGGGGGTCACTTGCTGACCGCGCCCTCTACGATCAGCGTCATGTGGTCGGTGTACTTTTGCAGCGTCTGACACACGGCGTCGGCGTCACCGGCAATGGTGCTGTCCAGCATCTGGCGGAAGGTGTCGGCCTCCGCGCCCCGCTCTTTAACGCTGGCGGCGTAGATATGCCGCAGCAGGGTCTGCTGTCCTTGAATGGCCAGCATATGCCGATCCAGCCGGTGGTTTCCGCAATTGTGGTAAAAGGTGCCCAGAAATTCCTTGACGGCCATCACCTCCTCATGAGGATTTTTGGCGTGGATATATTCCTCCAGACGATCCTTCAACTCGCCGACGATGACCTCACGGTCGCCGTTGACCATGGCCAGCCGGATGGCGGCACAGTGCAGCGTCATGGCCAGTTGCTGGATCTCCAGCACATCGTGGGGCTCCAGCGAAATGATGTGAGCGCCTACGTTGTTTTCATAGACCACCAACCCCTCCTGCTGCAAACGGTTGATGGCCTCCCGGATAGGCGTACAGCTGACGCCGATCTGATTTTGCAATTCATTGACATTGAGCTTCGAGCCGAGGGGGAGCTTCAGCTGAATGATGGCTTCCCGCAGCTTTTCATACACCATGTCCACCAAGGACTGCTTCTTGATAGAGAGCATACCCGCCTCCAAATGTTGCTTCTTGCAAGATATAAGGTATTATAGGCATTATCCACAAAAAAATCAAGAGGAAATCTCCCCTTCCAACAAAAAAGCAGAAAATTTTCTCAAGGGCTTGCATAAATCAAAAATCGTGCTATGATATCTTGCAAGATATTAAATCCTGCTTTAAAGCGGTAAAATGTCAAAAGGAGGAGACGTTATGTACTATCAGGTGTCAAAAGAATTTTTTGAGAAGCTGCCCACCGCCTATTTCGGCGCGGTGGCCGTCCGGGGACTGGACAACACCCGCGAGATCCCGGAGCTGGAGCAGATGCTGGCGGAGAATGTGGCCGCCTGTGAAGCGTACTTTACTGGCAAAAAGCCCAAGGAAACGGAGGACATCGTGCCCTACCGCACCGCCTTTACCGCGCTGGGCATCAATCCCAATAAGTTCATGTGCTCTATCGAGGCGCTGCTGACCCGCATTGCCAAGGGCAAAGGCTTCCCTCATATCAACGCCGCTGTGGATCTGGGCAACGCCGTGTCCATCAAGCACCGTCTGCCCATGGGCGCCCACGATCTGGACACCATTGACGAGGGGCTGGACGTCCGTCTGGCCGGGGAAGGGGATACCTTCATTCCATTCGGCAGTACTGAGGAGGAGACACCCGACGTGGGCGAGGCGGTCTACGCTTCCGGTAAGGAGATTCGTACCCGCCGCTGGACGTGGCGCCAGTCGGAGCGGGGCAAGATCACCGAGGCGACCAAGGCTATCCTGTTCCCCATTGACGGTTTTTCCGACGTGAATCAAGAGGAGGTCCACAAGGCCGCTAACGAGCTGATCGACCTGCTGCACCGGTATTTTGGCGATGGCATCCAGATCGAGGTGGGCTACGTCAGCAAGGAGCAGCCCCGTTTTGAATTCTTTAAGTGAGATAAGCATAAAAAGAAACACCTTTCGCACGGCGAAAGGTGTTTCTTTTTATGCACTTTGTTACTCCAGAATGATCCAGTTTTCCTCACGCTCCGTCACATAGCCTACGGCAGCGGCGTTGGGGATAGTGTCTTGCAGCTCTTTCAGGCAGGCGTCCGCGTCGGCGGCATCCACCGCCATCAGCAGGCCACCGCTGGTTTGGGGATCGTACAGCAGATCCTGCATGGTACGGCTGACGCCATTGCGGACGGTGACGCCCGCCTCGGCATAGTCACGATTCCGGTAGGCACCGGCAGGGAGGAAGCCCATATCGGCAAATTCCCACGCCTCCGGGTGGAAGGGGACGTTCTTGCTCTGGATGTGCACCGTGCAGCCGCTGCCCTGCGCCATCTCGAAGCTGTGGCCCAGCAGGGCAAAGCCCGTCACGTCGGTGCAGCTGTGTACGCGGTATTTCACCATGATATCCCGCGCCGCCTTGTTCAGTGTGGCCATCTGGCGGTAAATGCGAACCATCACGTCGTCGCCCACCAGTCCCGCCTTGGCGGCGGTGGTCAGTACGCCCACGCCCAGCGGCTTGGTCAGGATCAGCACATCGCCGGGCTTCGCGCCGCTGTTGGTCAGGATGCGGCCGGGATGCACAAATCCGGACACCGCCAGACCGTAAATAGGCTCTGCACCGTGGATGGTGTGTCCGCCAGTGATGATGACGCCCGCCTCATAGGCCTTGTCATAGCCGCCCCGCAGCAGCTCCTGCACCATGTCGGCAGTCATGGCTTCGGGGATGCACATGATGTTCAGTGCCAGCTTCGGTTCGCCGCCCATAGCGTACACGTCGCTGATGGCGTTGGCCGCGGCGATCTGTCCATACAGGAAGGGATCATCCACAATAGGCGGGAAGAAGTCGGTAGTCTGCACCAGCGCCGTATTCTCGTCCAGATAGTACACGCTGGCGTCGTCGGACTTGTCAAAGCCCACCAGCAGCCGGGGATCGCTGTGGGTGCGGAAACCCTCTAGCAAATGCACCAGCGTTCCCGCGCCTACCTTCGCGCCGCATCCGGCGCAGGAGGCCAGCTTTGTCAGCTTCACTTCTGTTTCCATGGTCAGCCCTCCGCTTCATCCGTGTGATACACGGTGGTGTATCCTGTGCCGTCCCACGCGGCCACCTGCTCGATCTCCTCAAGGCAGGCGTCAACCGGGGAGAGGTAATCCTCCTCACACCGGACACAGGTGCCGCAGCTGCTGCTGAGATCACGGGGCACCGGCATCATGCGGCAGGAGATGCCCCGCTCGCCGCACAGCTGCTTATAGCGCACCGCGCCGAAGTGGGAGAAAAAGGTCACAATGTAGATCACTTGGTAAAGGTCAGCGTCCACTCGCCATCCTTTTCGTCAACGGCCGCCTGATAGCCCTGATGCTGGGCGTAGCGGGTGGTGTTCTCACGGGAGGCGTGGTTGTCTACGATGATCTGATAAGCGTTTTCCTTGCTCTCCATAGCGCTGCGCAGCAGCACCACGGGTTCGGGGCAGGAAAGACCCCGTGCGTCGATAACTTTCATATTGGTATCTCCTTATTTCTTCTTGAAGGTGTTCAGGCAGGCGATCACGATCACCACGGCGATGCCCAGCAGCACGGCGATCTTACCGGCAGCGGTGGGGCCGTCGGCACTGGAGGCCAGACCGAAGTTGTGGCAGAAAGCCGCGCCCACGATCAGGCCCAGAACGGTCACGGCGCTGTCGGAGTTGCCCTCGCCGGACATGACCAGCTGGCGCAGCGGGCAGCCGCCCAGCAGTACGCAGCCAAAGCCCACCAGCAGCATACCCAGACAGTTCCACAGGCCGTCCGTGTGAGCGATGGGCTGACCCTCGAAGCCCAGATGGAAGAAGGTGGCCTCGCCCATGCCGTTGAGGATCAG
>CAVBAZ010000294.1:0-9982 GCA_963593515.1 Bacteroidaceae bacterium | reverse complement strand
CCGTCCTCGCGCCATTTTTGCAAAATGCCGGATGCACGAAACCGCGTCCGGCGGTGCGGCTGGCTATGGAATTTGTACCATCGCAGAAACCTTCAAAAAAACAAGATGCTTCCGGAAAATGGTGCTGTGTCGATTCCCTGTCTGTCGTGAGCGATCCAGGTGTGCGCAAAATCCCCCCTCCCCACCGAAAAGAACCAGTCATTTTGCGGGGCAGAGCGAGAGATGGATTGGATTGTAGCCCTCCGGGGAAGCGCGGATATTATAAGAGGTCAGGTTTCCGCCGCATTGACGGCAGCGGCAAATGTCAATGCCGGTGAATCGCAGCATGAGTTCCCGTGCGGTCAGCGTGCCGTCGGAGGGCATGGGCGCTTTTGTCCGCGTCAACCGCCGCGCCAGCTTCAGCCGTGTCTTCTTTTGTGGATTGCTCAGAAACCCGTAGCGGCTCAGCATACAGGGTGTTGAGATGCGCCTGAAATGCCCTTGTATTTGGAGATGTTCGCAGTCCCCATTTATGCTACCTGCAAGACTGGGGATGCCAAACATAGCACACTTGATGTCCTGTGGCGCAGCAAAAAAGCAACGGATACCCGTTGCCATCTCCCCTATATGTTCCGTGGCAACGCAATAGCCCTTGACCGCATCCGTGTCTCGCAGTCAAGGGCTATTGATCCATCTTGGGTTCAGTCATCATTGGGTTCCTCACGTTTCTACAGATTATGGCATCTGCCGCCGTCTCTAGTTTCACTCCCGCTCTATCTGAAAACACCGCTGTGCGGTGGAACACCGTAAAGGCCGATGGGCTTTTGAGAGTGCTGAACATTCAGGTGATGCCATCTTCCCGTTACCTTGGCAGTAAAGGGGAACTCATCAGGTCATTGGATTCACCTCTTCCTATACTTTATCGGTATCTTTATTATAGCAAATTATTTTCAGAAAACAATTCGCAAAACAGCAAAAATAGTACGGTTAAATTTGGATAGTGTTCCGAAATGTTATATAATCCACTTTTTGAATTGACATAAAGTCACCATTTGATATAAAATTAAAATGTTGTGAGGTTTCCTGTGCAGGTGGTATGCCATGGCGGAAAACGCCCTCCGTTGAAATCTCGCCATCATTGCTCAATAACAGCGGAAGGGTCTCCTAAAGAGACCCTTCCGCTGTTATTGAGCAGAATCTTTTTTCGGAGCAGACCGCAAATGAGCCGCTCTTTCTTTTTGTGAAGCCGCAATTGCCATCATGTGGTCGTACATCTCATCCCCAACACACTTTCTCGCGTACTGACACCATTGCACACAGCTCAACGTGTCATTATGCGCAATGACCCCACAGGTCTCGCATGCCATCTGCGTGTCTATAGAGAACAGCTCAATGATGCTCCCGCAATTCGGGCAGATCTTTTCGATGATCGTGGGGGTACGCGGTTGCCCCTGGCAGCCACTCAGCATAGAGAGGAACCCTTCGACCGCAGGGCAAAGGCCTGCGGTCGCCTTTCTTGTGTTATTATATATTACGATTGCCTAGGGTGCACCCAATATCATAGGGGTGCACCTCTGTGGAAAACAACGCAAGCGTCTCGCCAGCCTAATCCCGGTATTCCGGCAGTCCATCTACCACGTCATAATCATAATCTGCGGTACGCCGAAGCTGCTCGTTTGTATGGGTGATCTTATCAGACATGCTCTCCAAGAATTTCCGCAGCAGCTTCACGCCAACGGCGGGATGCCGCTCCAGCAGGTCATTTAGCCGGGTTTTGCCAATGCACAGCAGCTCCGTAAACTCCGTGGCAACGCCGCTGAGCCGAAATACATTGCGTGTCAGGCAGTTCTCTCCAATAAAGCTGCCGACGCCCAGCGTGGCCATCTCCAGCGGGGCGGCTCCGCTGTTGTTCTCCCGATTGGCCACCAACCGGATATTTCCCTTCAGCACAAGGCAGACCTCATCATTATGATCCCCGCTGGCGAATACCGTTTCATTTTCATAATAGGTTTTTACATGGCAATAGTCTCGTAGAATAGCGCGATCCTTCTCAGTAAGGTCTGACAGCACCGGCAGCTTTGTCAGGATCAGCAGCACATCCGCCTCGCTGAGCCTCCTGCGGTGCTCCTTGTCCAAATGGATCTCCGGTGCGGAAATATTGTGCCGCTCCAGAATGGCCCGAACGGCGTACCGCTCTTTTCTGACAAGGGCAATCAGCCTTTCCCATTCCGTCTGCACGTCCAGATAGGCGCGGAATGCGTTAAAGACAGGCTGGGCGTCATGTTTGGCAAGGTATATGTTCTGCATGGCTTCCATTGCCGCCGCCGGGTCGTTTTCCGCCAGATACTGGGTGGCCAGCATCATGCTGCTCCGGTAGATTTTCTCCTCCAGATCCTCTTTCAGAAACGCGCCGGGATAGGGATCCAAGTCCTCGGGGTCGACCCTGACCAGATTGCTTGTCTTATACTGTGAGGTCATCTTGGCCCGCTGGTAGACGAAGCGGTAAATATCCTCCCGCATACGCATCCACTGGGGATGGGTTTTAGGCTGCGGCAGGTGCCTGATGGATAGGGTGTTATCCAGAAAGAAGCTGAAGCCGAACATTCTGCTGTTGATCAGATAGTCGATATCTTCGCCTCTTTTGACCAACGGGTCAAAGGGGACACATTCAAACATCTCTCTGTGCAAGATCATGGCGCCGCCAAAGGCAAAGGGGGTCCGTTTCAAGCGTGGGCCGCTCCCAATGATCTGGTCAAACGCCTGCGCCTTGCTTCCAAAACGATCCCAATAAGTCATCCACGGCTCCGGCGTCACATCATCATAGTACCGACCCTTTCCGTTAAGATAGTAGCCCGCCACGCCGTGTACCACATCACCATACACTCTGCGCCCAAGGAAGTCCAGAGAACGGGGCACAAAATCCGGAAGCTCAAAAACCTCGTCGTCATCGATCAGCAGCGCGGCGTCAGCCGTCAGAATGGTGGCCGCCAGCAGACACATATTCCGCACATTGGAATATCCGAACATGGACAGCAGTGCCGCTCCCCTGTCACCAAGACCCGCACCCTTCAGGATGCGGGAAATGGCGGCAAGATCGCCTGCCGTAAAGAGATACGTTTCCGCCCGTAGCTTCACGCGCTTGACGATACGGTAAACCTGCCCATAGGCGGCATCCTCCACATCAGGTGTTGTAGGGCAAATTAGGATCACCAGCTTGAAGTCTTTTTCCTGAAACTGCTGCATACTGACAAGGGTTCGCTCCAGAGTACCTTCCTGATCAACCGGAGTGGGGTGATCGTAGACGGCATCCCCCTCCTGCCAACACTTGCCGGAGCTCCTGCACCAGTAGGTGGGTATGATCATCGTTTTTCTCATGGCTGCTTTCCCCCTACCACGCATTGCGGTAAAACTGCAAGGAACCATAAAGCCGAAGCAGATTTTGCAGGTATGTTGCCTGGGTGTAGCCGTTTCGCGCATAATCCGCAATGGTTTTTCTACGCTCTGGCTCCTGTTCGTTACGCATAAGCTCATCTAAAATAGCGGCGTAAAGATCCTCCTCGTCGTCGATCGCCACGAGCGTACCCACCCGGTTGTTAACAAATTCCGGCAAGCCGCCCGCGTTCGTCGCTACCACCGGTGTACCGCAAGCCATGGCTTCCAGGGCGACAAGGCCAAAAGGCTCCTTGCGGGAATGACAAACACATCTGCGGCACAGTAGAGTCTGCGCAGCGCCTCCTGTGTTTTGTGGCCCAGGAAGTAGGTCGACTTTAAACCCAGCATCTGCGAGAGATCCATCAGCTCCTCTCGCTCCTGCCCATCGCCTGCAATCAAGGTAAGAATCCTTGGAGATTCCTGCTCCTCGTAATAGCGCGCTGCGGACAGAAGATTTTCTACGCCCTTGAAGGTGGTGAGTTTCCCTGCAAAGAGTACGATCTTCTCTCCGTTATAGGGGATGTTCATCTGGGTGAGAAGCGATGTGCGATCCACATCCTCAGGATAGAATACATCCTCATTATACCCGTTTGGCAACAGTGAAATCTTCGCGCAGGCTTCCGGGAAGAGCTCCAGCACCGCATCTCTGTTGCTGCTGGAGATAGCAATGATTTTTGTGCAGTGCTTAACGGTTTCCTCCGCAAAGCCTCGGAAACCCGGCCATTTGACACAGCCCATAAGGTCTGTCCCATGGGTGGTTACCACAGTGGGGATATGGTGCTTTACCGCCAGCCAGGAGAGGCACCAAATATGCTGTGCATGAATAATATCCGGCTGAAATTCCATAACAGCCTTATGGATCGCCGCGTCAAACGCCGCCAGATATTGCGCGAACTCTTCGCCGCTCAGGTCGGCAAAGGTGGTCGTGCTTCGGGGATGGGTGGTGAAGCACGGAAAATTAAAGGGCAAATGCTCCTTTTTCGTTCGCCTTTTTGCGCCCTTTGCGGAAAACATAACCGGTATAAGCCGCACCCCAGGAATATCTGTCGGCGGAGTATTTTCTGGGAATACCGCGCATACTTCATGTCCCTGTTTTGTCAAATGCGCCGCGATATTTTTTGTGTATGTGCCGCTGCCAGAGCCCTCCAGCGGGAAATGGTTCACCATCAAAACTTTCATCGTTCAAACCACCTTTCCATAAAATCGTCCCAGGCCCGCTTCGCTCTTGTATATTGCACGACCATATCCGGCAGGCAGGCCTCCGCCGCCTGCTGAATGTTTGGAAGGTCGAGGAACCGAGAATCCTGTGTATATCGGAACAAGGATCTTGCCCCTACCTCTAATTGCTCCGCGCGCCAGTCGAAGTGGGACGCATCATATCCGGTTTGCCATCGGAGAAATACGTTCCGTCCGATCCATCCGGTACAAGCATAGTAGAGCCGATCACGGATACGGCTATCTGTCCGCAGCTCCGGAACTGCGGGATAGTCGCCATAGGTATCATGGAAGATATGAGCCCCGATATCGAGGCAGTTGATTCTATTCTTCGCGGCGGCAAGGCCGAGAAAGGTATCTTCTCCCCTCGCAAGGAAGGGAACCCCATTATAGAAATAATATGGTGAGAAAAAAGGCGGCAGTGTGGGAAATGCTCCCATCCTGATCCCAAGATTCCCCCCCAGCACTTTAGTGGTGGACACCGGCTCCGGCATATCCGCACCTTGAAGGACAAGTCCGCGATGCAGCTTGCTGTCGTGCCAGAAAAGACACATTTCCTCTTTATGAAGTCCGTACAGCAGCGCAGACATTCCGTCAAAGTCCGCCGGTGGCAGGATACTGTAACCGGAATAGTCGCTGCTGGTAATATCCGCGCCCATTTCCATTCCCCGCAGATGCGCTCCCACAAAGTCGATCTCCTCCAAACAAACCGTTCCGTTCTCCCTCCGGCGCAGCACCGCCGGCTGTACGTCAGAATCCACAAAGATAAGTACATCTATCTTCTCAAAGAGTGCTTCCAGCAGAACGTGATTGCGGTTAAATCCGTAGGGAATCAGCCCTCGTCCATCCAACAACGGGCAGTAAAGCAGATCGGATATCGAGTTTTGCCGCAGATTGAGATATCCCAATTCCCATTTGGCTTTTTCATAGTCGTGCAGTTTTACCAACGAGAGCCTAGCGCGTCCCTCCAGCATCTGCACCGCCGTCCAATCGAATCGATGTGAATAAGCAACGATTACGTGGCTGATCTCGTGGCCAAACTTTTCCGCATTATCCAGAAATGCCAGAATCGGTTCCGCTGAGACGAAGTCTCTGACGATCATTCCCAGCGCAACGCTTCCCAGAGTCGTCCTCATGATAGTCTACCTCCTTTCAATGAACGGGTTTACATCGAGAATAAAAAAGGCCGCGCAAATTTTCCGGGTACTGCTCTCACGCAGAAACACCGAGAAATCTGAACGGCACAACATATACAATATGTATTCAATTTGCTGTCGCTATTTAGGACATGGCCGGTCAGTATCAAAAACAATCGGTCTTCTCTGCCTGTATCAACCATTGCTGCACACTGTCCCGCGAATGTGGTCTCCTCCCGCCTGTTGATATCATTATACCAGCATAGATCAGGAGTTGCAATTACAAAACATCAACAAAACGGTTGCAGTTGCAGGATATGCACCGCAGAAGCAAGGTGGCAAAACACACAGGGCGCAAGTAGCCCTTCAAAATTTCCCCAAAATGTTGCTTTACCAACAGAAGATAGGTTATCCATAAAGTATAATGACATTATCCCCCTCAGTATCTTTCTCCATACGAGAAAGCTATCCCTTCCCTCTGATGCCAGCAGGTGCGGCGATTGGTCGTATCTGCTGGCATTAGTATGGGGTTTGTTAACGTTTTATTTCAAGTGAATCGCCGTGCCGATCGCAGCAATCATTTCTCTTCGTTATTGCGGCTCGCTTTCAGAAGCATCTTTACGCCTCATGATCCATCCACTGACGCTTCCGGGAACAGGCGGATAAGGAAGAAGCTTTACATTGATAAACCAGGCAATAAGAACGGCAAGGATCGTCTGAATCGCTCTCATGAAGGAGTACAGGTACATACTGCTTTCAAAATGGCTGACGATCAAAACGATATAGATTGCAGTTGCCAGCCCGCAAAACGCATGGCATCCCAGTAATTCTGCCGCGCATAGGACAAGCAGGCTTCCCGCCAGCAGAATAGCCGCCTCCACCCAATGCCGGTAGGCTTGCGCCGGCAACTGCCCCCAGAGCCAGTCGGTCAAGAACATGATAGGGACTCCCACGCCAACGGCGGTCAACGTAGCCAAAATACGCATCTTTCCGTTTTCCTTTGTTTTTTCAGAGGTTTCACGAATTTCCATCATACCATAGATGTAGATGAAAATCGGATGCACCTCCAGTCCCGGCACAAAAAGGCGTATCAGCTGCCAAAGGCAGAAGCCGCAAAAAATAGCCAGAATACTCTTGACTTTCCGCATCCCCACATGCGGGTGCATGTGATGGTGGGTATCTTTCCCATCAGGATTTGTGTTACCGCAATCCCCCGGCATGTTGGACATAAGAGGCCTCCCTTCCGATTCTGTGCCGTAGCAGAACACCATCAGCCCGTTTTTTTCTCAAATTTCCCGCCCGGGCAGCGGCAAAGCAGGCAGAGATATCCTTCCGGAATGGTCTCGCCGGAATAGTGATAGCCGCAGACAGGACAGATCCATCCCGCATCTTCCCGCATCGTACGGTAAACCGTGGCGGTAGGCGGCGGGGCAAAGGCCCCCTTTCGCAAAAACTCATCCATTGTCATAAGCCGCGCGTTGCTGAGTGTTTGTCCGTCTACAGCGTCGCAGATAAACAGATAGTAATTCTTGACAGGGATTGTTTCCGTCACCTTCAAGCTGGCCCATGCGGCAATTCTGTCTGTAAGATAGGGATTGCCAAAGGCGTCCCGCTGCACAGGCAGTCCCGCAAACTTGTCCGCCACACGG
Organism: Bacteroidaceae bacterium; assembly: GCA_963593515.1. GTDB lineage: Bacteria > Bacillota > Clostridia > Oscillospirales > Oscillospiraceae > Vescimonas. The sequence goes on along the minus strand of CAVBAZ010000294.1, from coordinate 2,571 downwards.
CTGGAGCGATAGCCGAAAACGCTCAGCAACTCACGGCTGGCATCCTGCCCAGCCATGGACACCGTCAGTGTGCCGGCTTTCAGCAGCGCTTCGCAGGTACGGTTATCCCTGTTGAGTACGATAGCGCACTTTTGAGGGCTGCCGCTGGTGATCTGAAAAAAAGAACTGATCAGACACCCATAGTTACGCCCGCCCTCAAAAACTCCTACAACATAGAGACCGTAATTGAGTTTATCAAATACCATACGATCCATTTTGAGTCCTCCCTCCTGTAAACAATTTACATTTTAAGAGTAGTTTATCTTAACAAGATAGCATAGTGCACGGAGAAAAACCGTTGTCAGAGCAACGGAGCGGTGTAGAAAAAACTTCTACACTATCCTCAAGCGGAGAGTATTCTCAAGATATTGACAAGAAATTAACAATCTGTATAATGAAAGTATCTCCCGTAGCGTTCCATGGGGCAGGGATAAGGTCGGCGGGAATGCGCAAGCTATGGTGACAGGTGACGATGGGTATTTTGTCAATGAGCAGGCAGCAGCTTTCATTGCCTGACAGCCAGGCTTAGATAATCAAAAAAGATAGGAGGACATGATTATGAAGGGTTTTGCCATGCTGAAGATCGGCGAGGTCGGTTGGATCGAAAAGGATCGTCCACAATGCGGGCCGCTGGATGCCATCTGCAAGCCGTTAGCCGTTGCGCTTTGCACCTCAGACGTACACACCGTCTGGGAGGGTGCTGTTGGTGAGCGGCACAACATGATCCTGGGCCACGAATGCTGTGCTCAGGTGGTGGAGGTAGGCTCCGAGGTGCGGGATTTCAAGCCCGGCGACCGGGTTCTGATCCCGGCCATTACCCCCAACTGGAGTTCCCTGGAGGCGCAGGCCGGCTATGCCATGCACTCTGACGGAATGCTGGCAGGATGGAAATTCTCCAACATCAAGGACGGCGTCTTTTCGGAGTATTTCCACGTCAATGACGCTGACGGCAATTTGGCGCTGCTGCCGGAGGGCATGGACATTGTGGATGCCTGTATGCTTTCGGACATGGTTCCTACCGGTTTTCATGGCGTGGAACTGGCGGACGTGCAATTTGGCGACACCGTGCTGGTGGTGGGCATCGGCCCTGTTGGCCTGATGTCGGTGGCAGGCGCGGTCCTGCGGGGAGCGTCCCGCATTATTGCGGTGGGCACTCGTCCCAATTGCATTGAGGTGGCCAGGAAATATGGGGCGGATGATTTTATCAGCTATAAAAACGGCCCTATTGACCAGCAGGTGCTGACCATGACCGGTGGCAAAGGGGTAGACAAGGCCATTATCGCCGGTGGTGGCGTTGAAACCTTTGAGCCGGTAGTGAACTGCCTGAAGCCCGGAGGGAAGATCGGCTCTGTGAACTATCTGGGGGACGGCGACTATGTCACGATCCCCCGTGTGGCGTGGGGTGTTGGCATGGGTCACAAGCAGATTCAGGGCGGTCTGATGCCCGGCGGCCGCCTGCGCATGGAGAAGCTAGGTGCCTTGGCCATGTCGGGCAGACTGGATGTCAGTCTGCTGGTCTCCCATGTATTTGACGGCTGGGAGCATATTCCCGAAGCGCTGCAGCTGATGAAGGACAAGCCTGCCGACCTGATCAAACCGGTGGTGAGACTGGTATAATTTACGGAGCTGACAGGTTGATCCAGTATATCAGGTATAAATCAAAAGCCCTGGGAAGTCCCAGGGCTTTTGACAACAGGGGAGTTAAGCCTGTTGCAGAACAGTCTTCAGCGCATCGATCCGGTCAGTCTTCTCCCAAGCTACATTCAGCTCCTCCCGGCCCATGTGTCCATAGGCGGCCAACTGACGATAAATTGGCTTACGCAGGTCGAGATCACGGATAATGGCGGTCGGCCGCAAGTCAAATACCTGTTTTACAGCAGCCGCCAGTCGGTCATCCGCCACTGTGCCGGTACCGAATGTATCCACCATTACAGACAGGGGCTGAGCCACACCGATGGCATAGGCCAACTGGATTTGGCATCTGCTGGCAAGACCGGCAGCTACCACATTCTTAGCCACCCAGCGAGCGGCATAGGCAGCGGAGCGATCCACTTTTGTGGGGTCTTTACCAGAAAAGGCCCCGCCGCCATGGGGTGCTCTGCCGCCATAGCTGTCCACCACGATCTTCCGTCCAGTCAGCCCGCTATCCCCTTGAGGGCCGCCAATAACGAACCGACCGGTCGGGTTTACATAGATCTTGGTATTCTCATCCATCAGTGCCGCAGGGACGGTAGGCTTGATAACCAACTCGATAATATCCTTGCGAATCTGTGTCAGCGGGATTTCAGCGGCATGTTGGGCAGAAACTACTAGCGTGTCCACACGAAAGGGCTTACCATTATCGCCGTACTCCACAGTGACCTGCGTCTTGCCATCCGGCTTTAAATAATCCACAAGGCCCTGTTTTCGTATATCGGTAAGACGCTTAGCCAGCTTATGCGCCAAAGAGATAGAAAGCGGCATCAGTTCGGGAGTCTCATCACAGGCGTAGCCAAACATCATGCCCTGATCGCCGGCACCGTTATCCAGTTC
>CAVBAZ010000293.1:0-8997 GCA_963593515.1 Bacteroidaceae bacterium | reverse complement strand
TCCAAGAGCTTACCCTACGGCGTTTACTGCATGGTGCAGTCCAACTCCATCGGCTCTACCATGAATACCGCCTTCGGCATCCCCACCTGGGTGTCCGGCGTGATCCTGGTCATTATCTGCGCTGTCATTTTCTTGGGCGGCGTGCAGCGTCTGGCCGCCGTCACCGAGAAGATCGTCCCCATCATGGCGGCCATCTTCCTGCTGGGCGGTCTGGCCGTTCTGGTGGCCCGCATCACCTACATCCCCGCCACCTTCGCCATGATCTTCAAGTATGCTTTCCAGCCTCAGGCCATTATCGGCGGCGGCTTCGGTTATGCCATCAAGACCGCCATCAGCCAGGGCGCGAAGCGCGGCCTGTTCTCCAATGAGGCCGGTATGGGCTCCACTCCCCACGCACACGCCCAGGCCAACGTGGCCCATCCCCACGATCAGGGCGTGGTGGCCATGATCGGTGTGTTCATTGATACCTTCGTGGTGCTGACCCTCAACGCGCTGGTCATCATCTCCACCCTGTATACCGCCGACGGCCCTCTGGCCGACTGCGGCGCGGCCGCTGCCAGCACCACACTGACCAAGGCCAATCTGGCACAGACCGCTTTCGGCACCGTGTTCGGCGAGAAGTTCGGCGCCATGTTCGTGGCGGTGTGCCTGTTCTTCTTCGCGTTCTCCACCGTCCTGAGCTGGAACCTGTTCGGTAAGATCAACGCCAACTACCTGTTCGGCAAGAAGAATCCCCGCCGCTGCACCGTGGTGTACAGCCTGATCGCGCTGGTGTTCGTGTTCATCGGCACGCTGGCCAGCAACGATCTGGTGTGGGAGCTGACGGATATGTTCAACAACCTGATGGTCATTCCCAACGCCATCGCCCTGTTCGCCCTGACCGGCATGGTGGTCGCCATGTGCAAGGAGGGCAAGCTGGCCAAGAAGTAAGCAGATCCTTTGCTTTCTGACATATTCTCCCCAATGAAAACGCCCGGTTCGAGACGAACCGGGCGTTTTCGTTGACAAGTGTTTATTGTTGCTATATAAATATAGGTAGAAAATTATGGAAAAGAGGTGCAGTCATGTACGAATTGAATCATATCACCGGCAATAGCTACTACATCCAAAGCCCCTCCAAGATGGGCCTTGTGAAGCTGAACGACACGGACGTCTGTCTCATCGACAGCGGCAACGACAAAGACGCGGGCCGCAAAGTGCGCCAGCTGCTGGACGCCAACGGTTGGCACCTGACGGCTATCTACAACACACACTCCAATGCCGACCACATCGGCGGCAACCGTTATTTGCAGGGCCAGACCAAGTGCAAGGTCTATGCCCAGGGCATCGAGTGCGATATTACCCGCCACCCGGTGCTGGAGCCTGCGTTCCTGTACGGCGGCTTCCCGCCCAAGGATCTGCGCCACAAGTTCCTGATGGCCCAGGAGAGCGACGCGCAGGAGCTGACGCCCACCGTGCTGCCGGAGGGCTTTGAGCTGCTGCAATTACCGGGACATTTCTTCCATATGGTGGGCTTCCGCAGTCCGGACGATGTGGTGTATCTGGCGGACTGCCTCTCCAGCCGCGAGACGCTGGACAAGTATCAGATCGGATTCCTCTACGACGTGGCCGCCTATTTGGACACGCTGGAGAAGGTCAAGACCATGCAGGCCGCCGCCTTTGTCCCCGCCCACGCCGAGGTCACGGCGGACATCGCGCCGCTGGCCCAGTACAACATCGACAAGGTGCATGAGATCGCCGACCATATCGTGGAGCTCTGTGTAGAATCCATCATCTTTGAGGAGCTGCTGAAGAAGCTGTTCGATGACTACGGCCTGACCCTGACCTTCGAGCAGTACGTGCTGGTGGGCAGCACCGTGAAGTCGTACCTTGCGTGGCTGAAGGACACCGGACGGCTGACGGTGCTCTTTGAGAACAACCGCCTGCTGTGGAGACGTGTATGAAGATCGAGACAGTCGAGAAAAACGGTGTGATTGTCGCCGTTGTGACAGAGGGCGCGGCCATCACCGACGCCGCCTCCGCCATGGAGCTTGCCATGACGGTGCGGTACGAGACAGGCTGCTCCCGCATCGCCATTGACAAGAAGCTGGTGTGCGGCGATTTCTTCATCCTCAGCACCCGGCTGGCAGGGGAGATCTTGCAGAAGTTCATCAACTACCGCGTCAAAATGGCCATCTACGGCGATTATTCCCGCTACACCAGCAAGCCGCTGCATGATTTCATCTATGAATCCAATCAGGGCAATGACTTTTTCTTCGTGGCGACGAAAGAGGAAGAGCTGGAGAAACTGGCCAGCGCCGGATAAAATGCTTGACAGGGCAGGGAACTCATGATATAACGTGTATATGCACATAGTGCATATACACGTTATTGAGGAGGACTTTGCCATGCGTTACGAAAAAAACGAGATGGAGATGCAGGCCGCCATGCAGACGGCGGCCCGGATGTGCGCCGCCGCCCGTACCGCGCCCAAGGGCCACGGCAAGGATACGCTGCACACCTATGTGCTGACCGGCGAGGACAAGGAGGCCCTTGCCTGTAAGATGGAGGAGGTGGGCCTGCGGGAGATGGGGGACGAGATGTCCACTTGGTATGGCCGTGACGCTGCCTGTGTCCGAAAGGCTCTGGCGGTGGTGCTGATCGGCGCGGACAAGCAGCAGCGGGGCGTGCCCCATTGCGGCTACTGCGAGCACGGCGACTGTGCCGGATGCCGCGCGGCAGGCGGCAACTGCGCCTTTGCCTATGTGGATCTGGGCATCGCCGTTTCCTCCGCCGTCAGTATCGGCGCGGCGGACATGGTGGACTGCCGCATCATGTACTCCATCGGCAAGACCGCAGCGGAGATGGACTTCGATCCCGACGTGGTCTGGCTGGGCATCCCCCTGTCCATTTCCGGCAAGAATGTCTTCTTCGACCGGGGTATTTTCCATAAGTAAGGAGCGAAAACCATGTACGAAAGTCCCTGCTACTGCACCAATCTGCGCCGGGGCGCATTGTGGGCCACCGAGTATTATGACAGGATGCTTGCGCCCTCTGGCCTGTCCGTACCGCAATACTATCTGCTCATCAACCTCTCCCGCATGGAGAAGGCCAATCTCAGCCAGTGGGCGGAGCGTGTGGGGCTTGACCGCACCACCATGGTGCGGAATGTCAAGACATTAGAAAATAAAGGCCTCGTCGCACCCACCGAGGGGCGCGGCAAGACCTTTACCTTAACAGATAGCGGAAAATCAACGCTGGCGCAGGGCGTCGCCCTGTGGGAGCAGGCCCAGGAGCGGCTGCGCGGCAGCATCGGCGAAGAGGACGCGGAGGCGCTCCTGCGCATCTGCCGCAAGCTGCAAAATACGGAGCTGTAAGCGCGGTTACGACAGCTTCTGCTGCTTCATCCACACGTCCATGACCATGCTGTGGGGCAGGAGCTTCGTCAGCGCCGCCTGACCGCGGGCCACAAAGCCGTAGGTACACACGTCCTTACCCCGCTTGGCGTCCCGCCATGTGCGGCGCACGATGTCGTCGGGCTCGTACATGGCGGCGTACTTCTTCACCACGCCCTCGCCGCCGGAGGAGGTGGCCCGGTCAAAGAAGGCGGTCTTTGTCCAGAAGGGGCAGACTGCCATGACCCCCACGCCCTGACGGTGCAGCTCACGGTTCAGCGCCCGGCTGAAGCTGAGAACGAAAGCCTTTGTGGCACCGTAAACGTCGATGTAGGGGATGGGCTGGAAGGCCGCCACCGACGCGATGTTGATGATCCGGCTGCCCCGGGGCATATAGGGGGCTGTGATCTGGCACATGGCCACCACCGCCTGACAGTTCAGGTCAGTCATGTTCAGGTTGACCTCCAGCGGCGTGTCCAGCACCGCGCCGAACTTGCCGTAGCCGCTGCAATTCATCAGAAGGCCCACCTGCACCGGCTCCTCCGCCAGTGCGGCGCGATAGGTGTCAAAGCTGGCCCGGTCAGTCAGATCCATGGCCAGCACCCGGACAGGGAAGGGAACCGTGGCCCGCAGCGCCTCCAGCTTGTCCCGCTGGCGGGCGATGACCCATACCTCGTCAAAAGTGCCGTACTGATCCACAGTCTCGGCAAAGCGCTTTCCCATACCGCTGGAAGCGCCGGTGATCACGGCGATTTTCTTCATAGGGGACAACCTCCTTTTCTTTGCACTTATTATGCCATAAGGGAGCGCGATTTGCAAGGGACAACCCCCTTGACAGGCGGCGCGGCTTTGCCTATAATACGAAAAAACAGTCAGGAGGGCTTCCCATGATCCGAAAGGGCACAAAGCAGGACATTCCGCACATCGCGGCGATTTATGAGCATATCCACGACAACGAAGAGAGCGGCAAGTCCACCGTAGGCTGGATCCGGGGCGTATACCCCACGGCGGACACGGCCCGCGTGGCGCTGGAGGCCGATGACCTGTTCGTGATGGAGGAGGGCGGCGTGGTAGTGGCGGCGGCCCGCATCAACAAGATACAAGTGCCGGTGTACGCCGATGTACCGTGGCGCTATCCCGACGTGCCGGACGGGCAGGTGATGGTGCTGCATACGCTGGTGGTGGAGCCTGCCTGTTCCGGAAAAGGCTACGGCACGGCGTTCGTGAAATTCTATGAGGACTACGCCCGTGAAAACGGCTGCCCTTATCTGCGGATGGACACCAACGCCCGCAACAAGACGGCCCGGAAGATGTACGCCGGTCTCGGCTACTGGGAGGCGGGCATCATGCCTTGCGTCTTTAATGGCATCCCCGATGTCCAGCTGGTCTGCCTGGAGAAAAAGCTATAAAACCACCCCCACCGGAGCCGTGAAAACGGCCCCGGTATTTTTCTGCAAAAAATGACAGCTTCTGGCACATTCTTAACGTTCCATTAACGGCATCTGGGCTTATAATATGCCATCAAAAAAGAATATGCAGAAGGGCGGTATGACCATGGATATTTGGAAAGAGCTTCAGGACGAGGGCATCGACAAGGCGCTGCTGGACGAGATACGGCAGTTCCGGGCAGAGCACCCTGCTACACCGGAGGCGGCGGCACGGATCCCGGTACCGCGCTTTTTATATTACGGTAAGGAGATCTGGGAGAGCGCCGCGGCGGCGCTGCTGTGCGGCGAGCATCTGCTGCTGGCGGGACCCAAGGCCACTGGTAAGAACGTGCTGGCGGAGAATCTGGCCGCCGTGTTCGGCCGTCCCAACTGGGATGTGTCCATGTATGTGAATGTGGATGCCGCCTCCCTCATCGGCGCGGACACGCTGAAGGACGGCAAGGTGGTGTTCCGGGAGGGGCCCATCTGCCAGTGCGCCCGCATGGGCGGCTTCGGCGTGCTGGACGAGGTGAACATGGCGAAGAACGAGGCGCTGGCGGTGCTGCATGCCACGCTGGACTTCCGCCGCGTCATTGATGTGCCCGGCTACGAGCGCATCGAGCTGGATCCCGCCACCCGCTTCATCGGCACCATGAACTACGGCTACGCCGGAACTCGTGAGCTGAACGAGGCGCTGGTGTCCCGTTTTGTGGTGTTGGATATGCCGGTCATTTCCGAGGAAAACCTGCAGAAGCTGCTGCGCCGCGGCTTCCCCGGCCTCAGCGGTAAGTGGATCGAGCAGTTCTCCGCCCTGTTCCGCGACCTGCGGCAGAAGTGCGACAACGGCGAGATCTCCACCAAGGCGCTGGATCTGCGCGGCCTTCTGTCGTCTCTGCACCTGATCGAAAAGGGCATCACCTCCGGCGAGGCGCTGAAGCTGGGCATCATCAACAAGGCCTTCGATCCCTTCGAGCGGCAGTTGGTGGCGGACGCGGTGTGGAGCCGCATCCCCAAGGACGCCGACCGGTCGAAGCTGTTTGGCAACTGATATGGACAGAGAAGATATCCAAAGCCGCCGCGCGGCCAATCAGGTGTGGAACGGCGCAGAAAACTACGACGTGCGTCCGGAGTTTCAGGCCTACGACGCCGACGGCGAGGCCCAGCTCTACATGAACACCATCATCGGCCTTGTGTACCGGTGCTATCAATTCGATAAATTCAAGCCCCTGTTCCACTCGTTTCAGCACCAGCCCAAGGGCGAGCTGTACAGCGACCTGTTCTGGCTGGGACTGGAGGGCGTGGCCTACGAAAAAGCGCTGAAGGAGCGGCCTGTGCTGGAGGAGCTGCGGCAGGAGTATGCCCGCCGGATGCTGTCTCAGTCCCACGCCGCCGATCCCCGCAGCGCGGAGGGCCTGCGGACGGCATGGTTCCGCCGCGTGCTGAACAAGCCGCAGGAGGACGCCTGGCAGAAGGAAGTGCTGGACGCCCTGACCTTCGATCCCGCGTGGGACGAGCAGCAGATCATGGACAAGATGGAAGCGCTGTTGTTCCGGTATTTCCAGCGAGCCCGCCGCAGCGTCACCGACAGGCAGTGGAGCATGTGGGTAGGGCGCTCCATCGGTGGCCGGGGCAGAAAGACCAGCCGCTTCGTGCGGCCCAACGCCCTGCGCCGTTTGGAACAGTCCAGCGGCGGCCCCAACGAGGAGGAGACCGGGAAGAAGCGGCCCCACCCCCTGTCCTTCTTGCAGGGAAAGACCCCGGAGCCCATCCTGCGGCGCTATGTGGAGGACTGCTTCGGTGTCTCCATGCTGACGCCGTCGGAGCTGGCGCAGGTGGAGCGTGAGCTGTGTACCGGCGCGCACAAGAACTGCCGTCTGCACTTCACCAAGGGCGTGCCCGTCAAGCATGAGCTGAGCCGGGAGACCGCGTGGGACGTGGGAACCTTTCACCAACAGCGGGAGAAAAACCGCGCCTACTATCAGGCCCATCTGGTGGAGAATAAGCTTATTATCGCACAGCTGACCCAGAAGCTGCAAAATACCATTCTGCTGCAAAGCGACGTGTCATCCACGCTGGCCCGCGCGGGACAGCTGTACGCTCCCGTGGTGTGGCGCAGCGCCGTACTGGACGAGGAGAAGGTGTTCGTCCAGCGGCAGCAGAGCGAGATGGGGGACCTGACGGTGGACATATTGCTGGATGGTTCCGCCTCCCAGAATCAGCAGCAGGAGAAGCTGTCCACCCAGGCATACCTGATCGCGGAAAGTCTGGAGCGCTGCCGCATCCCCGTGCGGGTGACGGCCTTCTGCTCCGTCAGCGGCTGCACGGTGCTGCGGATTTTGCGGGACTATGACCAGACAGGGAAGAACGACGCTATCTTCGACTATGTGGCCGCCGGATGGAACCGGGACGGTCTGGCCCTGCGGGCCATGGGCTGGCTGATGCGGCGGGGAAGGGCCGACCACCGGCTGTTAATTATCCTGTCCGACGCCAGCCCCAACGATGACCAGCGCATCCCCATCGGGGCGCTGCCCTTGGGCGGCTATGTATACAGCGGCAAGCGGGGCATCGAGGATACCGCCGCCGAGGCGGGCATCCTGCGGCATCAGGGCATCACGCCGGTGTGTGTCTTTACCGGCAGCGATCTGGAGCTGGAGGGTGGCCGTAAGATCTACGGCAAGGCCCTGACCCGCATCCCGACCATCGGCTGGTTCGCCGACGCAGTCAGTAAGCTGATACAGGGACAGATACGACAGTTATAGGAAACAAGAGGGGAAAACGCTTGCGTTTTCCCCTCTTGCCCGTTATAATCTTGACTTAAATATTAGATGGGAGGCGTTGCCATGTATAAGAATGAAAAACGGTATGCCCTGACCAACTGTGTGCTGCTGGACGGCACGGAGCATATGACGCCCCAGACGGGCAAGACCGTTTATATCAGCGGCAGCAGGATCGTGGATATCGGAGATGAGAGCCAGATCGCCGCGGGCTATGAGCGGGTGGACTTGAACGGCAAATATCTGCTGCCGGGCCTCATCAACCTGCATGTACACCTTCCGGCCTCCGGCAAGCCCCGGAAAAAGCCCTCCGACCCCAGAAAGCTGGTGAAGCTCATCACCACCAACAGCGTTACCCGCAGCATTGGCGTAAAGCTGTGTGAGGGCTATGCCAGAACGGAGCTGCTCAGCGGTGTGACCACCATCCGCACCGTGGGCGGCGTGGCGGATTTCGATACCATCATCCGGGATCAGGTGGCGGAGGGGAAGATCCTGTCGCCCCGTGTGGTGGCCTCCAACATGGCGGTGTCCGTCCCCGGCGGCCATATGGCCGGTTCGCTGGCCTATGAGGCCAGAACGCCGGAGGAGGCCGCCGCCTATGTGACCACCATCGCGGCGGAGAAGCCCGACCTTATCAAGCTGATGATCACCGGCGGCGTCATGGATGCCGAGGTGGTGGGCGAGCCGGGCGTGCTGCGGATGCGGCCGGAGCTGGTAAAGGCCGCCTGCGACCGGGCCCACGCGCTGGGCATGAAGGTGGCTGCCCATGTGGAAAGCCCGGAGGGCGTCCGTGTGGCGCTGGAAAACGGCGTGGACTCCATCGAGCACGGCGCGAAGCCCGACGACGAGATCATGCGGCTTTTCAGAGAGCGCGGCGCGTTTCAGGTGTCCACCATCTCTCCCGCGGTGCCTTACGCTCTCTTCGACCGCAGCATCTCCCATGCCACCTACGAGCAGCAGGAGAATGGCAAGGTGGTGTTTGACGGCATCGTGGCGCTGGCGAAGGCTTGCCTTGCCGCCGGTATCCCCGTTGGATTGGGCACCGACACCGGCTGCCCCTTCATCACCCATTATGATATGTGGCGCGAGCTGTGCTACTTCGTGAAGTTCTGCGGCGTGACCCCGGCCTTCGCCCTATATAGCGCCACGCTGCTGAACGCCAGATTGGCGGGCATCGACCACCTGACCGGCTCCATTGAGAAGGGGAAGGCCGCCGACCTGATCGTCTGTGAGAAGAACCCGCTGGAGGATCTGACGGCCCTGCGGAAGCTGGACATGGTCATCAAGGACGGCTGGCGCATCGATCGCCCGACGGTGAAGAAGATGCCGCAGGTGGAGCGGGAGCTGGACAAATTCCTGTAAGCCGGGCGCATTATTTGCGGTATTCTGCGGTTTTCTATTGCCAGAAAGGGGAAAAAAGAG
>CAVBAZ010000292.1:0-4271 GCA_963593515.1 Bacteroidaceae bacterium | reverse complement strand
GCGTGAGCGTCTCAGCGACTATCAGGAGCAGTACGGCGACCTCTACAATCTGGAGGCCACCCCTGCCGAGTCCACCTCCTACCGCTTCGCCAAGCACGACAAGAAGCACTATCCCGACATCATCACCGCCAACGAGAACGGCACCCCCTACTACACCAACTCCAGCCACCTGCCCGTGGGCTATACGGAGGATATCTTCTCCGCGCTGGACGTGCAGGACGACCTGCAGACCCTGTATACCTCCGGCACCGTGTTCCACGCCTTTTTGGGCGAGAAGCTGCCGGATTGGAAGGCGGCCGCCCAGCTGGTGCGCAAGATCGCCGAGAACTATAAGCTGCCCTATTACACCCTGTCCCCCACCTATTCCGTGTGCAAAAACCACGGCTATCTGTCCGGCGAGGTGTCTGTCTGCCCCGAGTGCGGCGAGAAGACTGAGATCTACAGCCGTATCACCGGCTACTATCGCCCGGTGCAGAACTGGAACGACGGCAAGGCGCAGGAGTTCAAGGATCGCAAGGTCTACGACATCGGCCACTCCCACCTGACCCACCAGGGCGTGCTGCATCCTGAGGTGAAGCCGGAGCAGCCCGCCGTCCCGACCGAGGAGCCTGCGGGCAATGCCTGCGGCACGGTGAAGCTGTTTGCCACCCGCACCTGCCCCAACTGCAAGCAGGCGGAAAAGCTGCTGACCGAGGCTGGTATCCCCTTCACCCGTCTGCTGGCGGAGGAGAACGGCGAAGAGGCCGCTCGACTTGGTATCCGTCAGGCTCCGACACTGGTGGTGGGCGACGGCGAGGACAAGTATGTGGGCCTCGGCGCGGTACGGAAGTTCATCGCGGAGTACAACGCCTGAGCACCATAATCCCTCATATCACATCAAAAAGCCCCCTTTCAGGGGGCTTTTTCCGGAATAAAAGGAGGCAACCTCTATGTATGATATCATCGTGGTGGGCGGCGGGCCTGCCGGATTGACGGCGGCGCTGTATGCCGCACGCGCCGGTAAGACCGTGGCTGTGGTCGAGCGGGAGAATACCGGCGGCCAGATCGTATATTCTCCGCTGGTGGAGAACTATCCCGCCGTGCCCGCCATGTCCGGCGCGGATTTCGCCCAGAAGCTCACCGAACAGGTGGAAGCGCTGGGTGTGGAGATCATCTATGACGAGGTCACGGGTCTTTCCCGTGACGCGGAGGGCTTTACCATTCGCTGCGACGGCGGTGACTACCGCTGCAAAGCGGTGGTGCTGGCCACCGGCGCGGCCCACCGCCATCTGGGCCTGGACGGTGAGGAGGATCTGGTGGGCTGCGGCGTGTCCTACTGCGCCGTGTGCGACGGCGCTTTCTATACCGGCCGGGACGTGGCGGTGGTGGGCGGCGGCGACACCGCCCTGCAGGACGCTCTGTTTCTGGCAAACAGCTGCCGCAGCGTGACGCTGATCCATCGCCGGGATCAGTTCCGGGGCGAGGATCGTCTGGTGCGGCAGGTGGCGAGCCGGGAGAACATCCATATCCTTTACAGCCATACGGTGGAGACGCTGCATGCCGACGGCGGTGAGTTGACCGGCGTCACGGTGAAGGATGTCAAGACCGGAGAGACGCGGCAGCTGGTGGTGGAGGGCCTGTTCGCCGCCGTGGGCCAGCTGCCCCAGAGCGCACCCTTCGCAGCGCTGGTGAACACCGACGGCGGCTATTACGCGGCAGGGGAGGATACCCTGACCGGCTGTGACGGCGTGTTTGCCGCCGGTGACGGACGGGTGAAGTCCGTCCGCCAGCTGACCACCGCCGTAGGCGATGGCGCGGTGGCAGGTTTGGCCGCCTGCCGGTATGTGGACGAGAGATAAATTATACGGAGGAGAGTTTCGCGCTTCCGAGCGCGACCTACTTTTGTCAACAGTGACAAAAGTAGGCAAAAGCACCGGAAGGAACCTCCGGTTCCTTCACCTCCGGGCGCGCTATGCCGTGTACTGATTTGCGTGTTTTTACCACACGGTCACGTAAAATTTCTTTTTTCGTTTCGTTAATAAGAATCGTCTCTGCTTCTGCGCCGCTGCCGCTAATGCCGATAACGAACAACATGTTTGGTTCTACCATCGATAACGTTAGCGGCAGCGGCGCACAAAGAACATCAATTCGTCACACGCAACGAAATGAACTATGTTCCGCAAACGCGCGGTAAAAGGTCGCAAATATACAATGCAGCATAGCGCGGGCGGATTCTTAAACCGCAGGTTTAAGCTGTCCTTTTGGGCACTTTTGGGACAGCGGCCAAAAGTGCCTCGTGGCCGGAGCCACGAAATGATCTTTTGTGCTTAAAAAGCAAAAAAATTCCCCCATAACGCTGCGAAAGGTCTTGCTCATGACGCTGCGTCATATGGTACAGTGGCGTCATAAGGAGGTGAAACGCTATGTCCAAATACACCACAGGAGAGCTGGCCAAGCTGTGCGGCGTCACCGTGCGGACGGTGCAGTATTACGACACGAGGGGCATCCTGATCCCCACGGAGCTGTCCGAGGGCGGGCGGCGGCTGTATACCGATGACGATGTACGGCGGCTGAAGATCATCTGCTTTCTGCGGGACATGGGCCTGCCCATCGACGCCATCGCCCAGCTGCTGGCGGAGGAGGAGCCAGGCCGGGTGGTAGAGCTGCTGCTGGAGCAGCAGGCGCAGACGCTGTGCCGCGAATTGGAGGCGCAGCAGAGCCGTCTGGAAAAGGTGGAGGCGCTGCGCCGTCAGGTGAAGCAGCAGCCGGAGTTCTCTGTGGAATCCATCGGCGACATAGCGTATCTGATGGAGCGACGCACGCAATTGAAGCAGGTGCATACCACCATGGTGCTGGCGGGTATCCCCATGTCGCTGCTGGAGGTGACCGGCATCGTGCTGTGGATCGTCACCGGTATCTGGTGGCCCTTTGCGGTATATCTGCTGCTGGCGGTGCCCTTCGGCATCTGGGTCAGCCGGTACTATTTCCGGCGTGTGGCCTATCTCTGTCCACAGTGCCACACGGTGTTCCGCCCGGCACTGCGGGAGGCGTTCTTTGCCCGGCATACGCCCTCGGCCCGGAAGCTGACCTGCACCCGCTGCGGGTATCACGGCTTCTGCGTGGAGACGGTAAATGATCCGCAGCAGTGACCGGCAGCGATACAGAGGAGAGTGACAAGATGGTTGACATAACGCTATACGCCGCGCCTATGGAGGGCTTGACCACCTACCTGTGGCGGCAGGCTCACCGGGAGATCTTCGGCGGTGTGGACAAGTATTTCACGCCGTTTTTGTCGCCCAACGCCAACCTGTGCTTCCAGCGGAAGGAGCTGGACGAAATACAGGGAGAGCCGGACACGGTGCCCCAGCTGCTGACCAACCGGAGCGAACACTTTGTCTGGGCGGCGCGGGAATTACAGTCGCGGGGGTATCAGGAGGTCAACTTCAACTTGGGCTGTCCCTCCGGGACGGTGACGGCCAAGCGGAAGGGCTCCGGACTGCTGGCCTATCCGGAGGAGCTGGAGCGCTGTCTGGACGGGATATTCGACGCGCTGACGAATATGCGGGTGTCCGTCAAGACCCGCATCGGGAAGAACGATCCGGCGGAGTGGGAGTCGCTGCTGGCGCTGTATGGCCGCTACCCCATCCACGAGCTGATCGTGCATCCCCGCATCCAGAAGGAGTTCTACAAGGGTGCCGTCCACCGGGACGCTTTCGACCGGGCGCTGGCGGCCTATCCGGGGCGGCTGGTATATAACGGCGACCTGTTCACTGTGGAGGACGTGACCGCATTTCGCAAGCAGTATCCCCAGGTGGACACGGTGATGACGGGCCGGGGCCTGATGGCTGACCCTGCGATGGGACGGCTGCTCCATGGCGGCGCGGCGGCCTCCCGGCAGGAGCTGGAGACGCTGCATGATCGGCTGCTGGAGGGCTATCGCCAGCGTCTCAGCGGCACGCCGCCGGTGCTGCACCGGATGCGTGAGCTGTGGAACTATCTCAGTTTGCACTATGAGGGAACGGAGCGGCCCCTGAAGGCCATCCGCAAGGCCACCGACCTGACCGCCTATGAATCGGCGGCGAAAGAAATTTTGCTAAATTGTCCGATGAAATAAGAAGAGACTGGTTCTATGAACCAGTCTCTTTTTTCATTTTGTAGGGGGCGTCGAGGACGCCGCCCCCTACGCACGGTTTTTCAAGCACAGCTCCCTTTGGCAATGAAATCGTCAGATTTCATGCCAGTGTTTTTATTCGTCGTCCAGTCTCCGCAGGCCCGCCACGTCGGACACGGGC
>CAVBAZ010000291.1:0-4189 GCA_963593515.1 Bacteroidaceae bacterium | reverse complement strand
CCAGAGTACCATCGGGATTCACGGCCACCTTACCGGAGGTATCGGGGACCTGCTTCACGGTTACAAAAATCTTCATATTCCTTTTACCTCCTTGCTTACTTCAGCAGATTGCCGGCAATGACCATCTGCTGCACCTGAGAGGTGCCCTCATAGATGGTGGTGATGCGGGCGTCGCGGTAGATGCGCTCCACCTTGTACTCGCGGATATAGCCGTAACCGCCGTGGATCTGCACGGCCTTATAGGCGCAGCGGTTGGCGGCTTCGGCGGCGAAGTACTTGGCGATAGAGCAGGCGGAGCTGGCCTCGGGGCTGTTGGCATCCTTCAGCACGGCGGCGTGATACACCAGCTGGCGGGCGGCTTCCACGTCGGCGGCCATATCGGCCAGCATGAAGCTGATGCCCTGGAAGTCGGCGATGCGGCGGCCGAACTGCTTACGCTCCTTGGCGTACTTGACGGCCTCGTCCAGCGCGGACTGGGCGATACCCACGGACTGGGCGGCGATGCCCAGACGGCCGCCGTCCAGCGTCTTCATGGCGATCTGGAAGCCCTTGTGCAGGGGGCCAACCAGACAATCCTTGCCAACACGGACATCCTCCAGCACCAGATCGCAGGTGGGATAGCCGTTGATGCCCATCTTCTTCTCGTGAGCGCCCAGAGACACGCCGGGGAGCTTCATATCCACCACGAACATGGAGATGCCCTTGCTGCCCTTGGCGGTCAGGTCGGTCTTGGCAAACACCACGGCCCAGTCGGCCATGGGAGCGCCGGAAATGAAGCACTTGCGACCGTTGATGATGAAGTCGTCACCGTCGGCGATAGCGGTAGTGGTGGTGCCGCCGGCATCGGAGCCAGCGCCGGGCTCGGTCAGGCCGAACACCATGATCTTCTCGCCGCTGGCCACGGCAGGCAGGTACTTCTGCTTCTGGGCCTCGCTGCCGCCCAGCAGCAGCGGGCCGCCGCCCAGAGAGTTGGAGGTGTTGGCGTAGATGGACAGCACCGCGTCCACACGGGCCAGCTCCTCCACCATCAGGGCGTAGGTCAGGCTGTCGGCACCGGCGCCGCCGTACTCCTTGGGGATCTTGACACCCATGAAGCCATAGCGGGCCATCTTCTTGTGCATATCCCAGTTAAATTCACCGGTCTCGTCCAGTTCGTCCTGGATCTCCTTGGTAAATTCCGTCTCCGCGAACTGGCGGAACAGCTTGCGCTGCATCTCGTGCTTCTTGTCGAGAATCATTCGTTTTCCTCCTATTGTTACTTTACTAATTGATTCAGCAGGGGATCTCGTGGCTGGACTTACCGGTGGTCAGGATCTCGTGGATGCTGTCGATGCCGCAGCGGGCCATGGACTCGGCGGCTTCCTCGGTAAAGAACGCCATGTGGGGGGTGTGGTACACGTTCACGAAGGAACGCAGGTACTTCAGCTTGAAGTAGGGCATACCGGGGGTCTTGATAATATCGTCGTTGTGGGGAACGTGGATAATACCGGTCTCGCCGGGGAAGGCATCCATGAACAGCGCACCGATCTTCTCGGTCTCGACACCCTCGATGATGGCGTCGATGTCCATCAGCTCGCCGCGGGCGTTGTCGATCAGCACCACGCCGTCCTTCATCTTGGACAGGGCGTCACGGTTGATCATGCCGGTGGTGTCGGGCAGCAGGGGCGTATGGACGGTGATGATATCGGACTCGCGGTACAGGGTATCCAGATCCACATACTCGGCGTACTGACGGACGGCGTCGTTCTGGTACACATCGTTGGCCAGGATGCGGCAGCCGAAGCCGCTGAGGCACTTGATGACGGTGTAGCCGATCTTGCCGGTGCCCATGACGCCCACGGTCATGGTGCGCAGCTCGCGGCCCATCTTGCCCTTCAGGGTGAAGTCGTTATCGTTGGTGTTGTAGAGGGCCTTCTTGAACTTGCGGATGCACATGAGAATGGCCATGACGGTGTACTCCGCCACACCGTTGGGGGCGTAAGCGCCGTTGCACAGGCGGAAGCCCAGAGAACGGGCATAGTCGCAGTTCATGTGGTTATAGCCCACGCAGCGGCTGGCCAGCACCTTGACACCGTAGCCGCGCAGCTCATCCAGCACCTCGTTGCAGTAGTCGGACTGACCCAGGGTGGTGACGCCGTCGCAGCCGACGGCCATGTTGGCGGTGGTGGGATCCAGATTAGCGGGGGTGGACACCAGCTCGATGCCGTATTCCTTGCACAGGGACTCGATAACGGGCTTTTCGTCGGGACGCACTTCGTAAGCAGCGATCTTCATATTCTTTCTCCTTATTCCGGCATGGCCGTCCGCCGCTCCTCAACAGCGGACGGCCTGCGTTTCATTTCCTACTTTTCCGTTTTGGTGGGGATATCGCTCAGTCCTTCAGGGCGGGGTCCATGGGCACGGCCTCGCCGGCAGCGATCATGGCGGCCACCTGCTCGTCGGTGTAGCCCAGGTTCTTCAGCACCAGCTCGGTCTGCTCGCCCAAATACGGGCCGCGGTTGTAGGGAGGCAGCTCGGTCTCCTCGAAGATGACGGGAGGACGCACCATGGTGCGCTTGGCGCCGTTGGGGTACTCCATCTCGTAGAAGCAGCCGGAAGCCCATGCCTGCTTATCCACCAGCAGCTGATCCCATGTCTGGGCCACGGCGTAGGGCAGGTCGTTGGCGTCCATCAGCTGGCACCACTCGTCCAGAGTACGGGTAGCCATTTCGGCCACCAGGAAATCATAGAACTCCTCGATGTTGGCCTGCAGGTTGGTCTGGGGATAGTAGCGGGGATCCTCAGCCAGCTCGGGGTGGCCGATGGCCTTCATGAAGATGGGATAGTGGCGGTTGTACTGGGGCATGGCGATCTGGAGCCACTTGTCGTCCTTGGTCTTGTGGCACACCACCAGCGGATTGGGCAGGGTGCGGCGGGACAGAGGATACTGGGTGGTGGGGTCGCCGTACTGGCTGGCCTGCAGCAGCAGGGACACGTCCCAGATGGCGCTGTGGAACAGGGAGACCACCACGCGGTCGCCGATGCCGGTCTCACGGGCACGGTACAGGGCGGCCAGCACGCCGGAGGCCAGATACATACCCACCTGATGGTCGCCGAAGCCGGCGATGGTCAGCATGGGCAGAGCGTCCTTGTCAAACAGGGTGCCCAGAATACCGCCGCGGGCAAAGAAAGCGGTGAAGTCGAAGCCGGGCAGATCCTTGTCGGGGCCCTTTTCGCCGTAGCCGGAGACAAAGCCATACACCAGCTTGGGGTACTTGGCGTGGAGGGTCTCATAGTCCAGAGCGGCCTTCTTCAGGGGGTTCTGGCGCCAGTTGGTGATGAAAATGTCAGCCCCGGCGATCAGCTTCTCCAGCGCTTCGCGGCCGGCGGCGGTCTTGGTGTTCAGGCAAACGCAGGTCTTGCCGGCGTTCTCCAGATCGTAGGAGGTGTTCTCCTTCTGATCCTGGGGACGGCCTTCGTTGACGGCGGTGTAGCGCAGGGGATCGCCTGCGGGAGCCTCGATCTTGATGACCTCAGCGCCCAGATCGGCCAGATAGCGTGCGCAGCAGGGAGCGGCGATGAAGGTGGCCAGCTCGACGACCTTGATGCCCTCCAACGGGCGTTTGATCTCACTCATGGGTTTGGTTCCTCCTATTGTTATTTCGTAATTACATGGTCAGCATGTCGCGGAAGGTCTCGATGTTGGTGCGGGCCTGCTCGAACTGCACCATCTGGCGGTCGATCTCCACTACGGTGACGGGGATACCGGCGGCCTCGCAGGCCTTCTTTATCATGACATAGTCAAATTCCTCGGGGTCGCAGAACTTGGTCATGGCCACCAGCACGCCCTTGGCGCTGCGGGCCTTGGCGGTGTCCACGATCCACTGGACGCGGGGCTTGGCGGCGTTATAGAGCACGGAGCAGTTGTCCATGTCGGCGAACTTCTGGGCCAGCGCGGTCAGCGCGTCGTCACAGGCGGGCACGTCGGTGCGGTACTGACGGGACTGGGCGGCCACGTCGTCCGCCACGATGTGCAGGCCCAGATCGTCCAGAATGGCGTTGAAGCCGGGGGCGTCGGTCAGGATGCCGGACAGCAGGATGGGGGTCTTTTCCGCGGCGGGGAGCCTCCAGCGCGGCCAGCAGCTCCTCAATGAGGGCGGTGTGCTCCTCCTTGGTCATGAAGAAGGCGGACTTGAAGGCGTCGCTGCGC
>CAVBAZ010000290.1:0-8520 GCA_963593515.1 Bacteroidaceae bacterium | reverse complement strand
GTCCAGACTCTGCATATGGTTGTGGTCGATGATGGCCACCAGATTCTCCAGCCGGTAGTGGTTGGCAAACAGTGCCGCTTCCCACACCGAGCCTTCGTCACACTCTCCATCGCCAAGAACGGCAAATACCCGGTGATGCCTGCCGTCCTGCTTTGCGGCCAGCGCCATACCGGCCGCAGCGGACAGGCCGTGGCCCAGCGAACCGGTGGAAAGCTCCACGCCCACCAGCTGGTGGGACACATGGCCCGACAGGCGGCTACCGTTGGCATAGTGTGTTTTGAGCTCCTCCGTGTCGAAGAAGCCGCTTTCCGCCAGCGCGGCGTAGACTGCCGCTCCGGCATGGCCTTTGCTCATGATGAAACGATCCCGACCTTCCCAATCCGGCCTTTGCGGATCATAGTGCAGAACGTCCGCATACAGCACGGCGATGATATCCGCCACGGACAGGATCGCACCGATATGGCTCCCGCCGGACAGGTGCGTCATTTCAATACCGTGGCGGCGGATCAGCCACGCAAGCGCTTCACTTGTTCTTTTCATCTCGACACCTCGTCCAGTTCGTGCAATTCTTCCGCGTTCAGCGTCCATCCCATGGCCTCCGCGTTGGCACGGAGCTGCGCGGGACGCTTCACGCCCGCAAGAACCACCGGCTCCGGCAGCGTATCCAGCAGCCAGCGGATGGCGCAGGCCGCGGGAGACACCCCACGGCGGGCGGCAATGCCCTTCAAAACCTTCACGATACGCAGGTTCTGCGCCAGCTTTTCACCGTGGAAATTGACATAGATCTCGCGGCTGCGGCGGTCATCCGCGCCGAAGTGGATATTATCCTCCGTATACTTCCCGGTCAGGATCCCCTGACCGAGACTGCCCCACGTCATTGGCGTTACATGGAGCCGCTCCTGTGCCGTGCGCAGCGCCGACTCATTCTTGCGGCAGGCAAGAGACAGCTCCTCCTGACAGCAGGCGAATTTCCCCGCATAGGGCAGCAGCTCCTCCAGCATTTCGCCGTGGATGTTGGACAGGCCGTAATAACGGATCTTTCCGGCAGCCTTCAGTTCGTCCAGTTTGCCCACCACATCCGCAATAGGCGTTCTGCCGTCGCGGTAGTGGATCACATAGACATCGATATAGTCGGTATTCAGCCGCCGGAGACTGCCCTCCAGCGCCTGTTGGATATAGGCCGGCGAATTGTCGTAAAACGTCTCGCCGCTGCCGGCCCGCACGCCGAACTTGGACTCGATGACCACCTCATGACGGTGGCTCCCCAAGCCCTTGGCGAGCGTCCGCTCCGACTGGCCAAGGCCGTAGGTATCGGCGGTATCAAAGAAGTTCACGCCGCAGGCAAGAGCTTCATGCACCGCGGCCAGCAGTTCGCTTTCCTGTACGCTGCCCCAGCCGTAGCCACCCATGGGACAGCCGCCCATGCAGAAGCGCGACACGCGCAGATCAGTATTTTGCAGTGTTATGTATTCCATCACTCTTTATCCTTGCTTCGTCCCGAAATCACACGGCATGCTTTCCGCAGAACAGCCCAAATGGTCTTTCCGAACAGGTAAATGTCTGTCCCGAAAGACACCTCTCTGGCGTAGCGGATGCGCAGCTGGTTCTTCTTCTGCAGCACATACTTCTCGTACATCTCGTCCGCGTTCTCGGCACCCACGATCTCGTCCAGATCGATAAATTCGATGGAGCTGAAATCGGTGATACCCGGACGCACCTCAAGGATCAGCTTCTCCTCTCCCTGATAGGCCTCCGTGTATCGCAGCAGCTCCGGACGCGGCCCGATGAAGCTCATGGTACCCATGAGCACATTAAATATTTGCGGGAGTTCATCGATTTTCAGTTTCCGGAGATATCTGCCGACACGGGTAATGCGCGGATCGTTCAGCGCGGTAGTGCCGCCGTACTTATCCGCATCCCGGTACATGGTGCGCAGCTTGATGATATGAAAGGGCTTCCCGTGATAGCCGCCCCGCAGCGGCGTGTAAAAAACAGGAAAGCCATCCTCCAGCACAAGAAATATCCCGACGATCAGAATAACAGGCGTAACGATCACAGTGCCGATCAGCGCAAGGACAAAGTCCAGAATACGCTTGACTACCCTGCTGTAAACGCCCTGATAGCCCGCTTTATCCGCCTTTTGCGTTATCGGGGCGGTGTTCTCCGTTCTCACAAATATATTCTCCATATTTCATCTCCCGCAGACGGCGCAGCGCGCTCAGCCCGCAGGTCGTTTATTGCAAATTATGATAGTTTTCCAATTTTTTATTATACCTCGTAAAACCATATCGCGCAATGGTTTTCTCTACAAAAACATACGATTATGGCCATCAGTATCGTACAGTTTCTTGCATAAGACTGATCCGCTGCCATACCTTTCCTTTTCTTCCGTCTCCTGTAATTTGTAAAAATTTCCAAATTTTATCGTCGCATGTGACAAAATCCCACTATCCTATTGACATTCCGCTTTGTCTTTGCTATTTTATCCATCGGAAACGTTCCTAGTACAAGTGTCAGGGACATTTCATGATCGCCGACAGTATGCCGACGATTTTTTCATTCCGGTTTTGTATACAAATGATATACAAGCCATGCAGAGGAGAAGCCTATGGTATTAAGAGACAAGATCTACAACACGATCAAAGAACGCATCACCAGCGGAAAGTACGCGCCGGGACAGCCTCTGGACGAAAAGCAGATCATAGAAGAGCTGTGTACCAGCCGAACACCGTTCCGCGAAGCGATCAACGCTTTGAACGAGGAAGAGCTTGTCGATGTATACCCGTACCGCGGTATTTTCGTCCGCGATCTCTCCGTCAAGGATATCTCCGACGGCTTTGACATCCGTCTGCTGCTGGAGCCGAAGGTTCTGGAGCTGGCCAGCTACCGCCTCCCCACAGCCAAGATCGACGAAATGATCGAGCGTATCCAGCGTGTCGATAAAACCGATTACACCGCCATGCTCCGTGAGGATGACTATTTTCACGAGACGCTGATCGACTATATCGACAACCATCAGCTGAGCCGGATCATGAAGAATCTCTACGCCTATAACCTGTTTCAGGCCGTGTTCTATGACAACCTCGGCAGTGAGCTTGTCAGCGGCGAGCGTCTGGCCAGCGCCGCCTGCTCTCTGGAGGAACACCTTGCGATACTGGAAAGCCTGCGGCAGCACAATACTGCGGAGGCCGTGGAGGGCATGCGCCATCACATCGAGCAGACCCGCAGACGCGCCCTGCAATAATACCATATAATATATAGTGATAGCCCCGTGTGTGGGCTCCGGAAATACCGGAGCGTACACACGGGGCCTGTTTCGTTTTATGCCTTTTTATGATAACCGCAGTCGCAGTACGGGCCGCCGGAGGCAAGGGTATACTGCCGCACAAAGTCCGTGGTCTCCCCCGCCTCGGCCATGGTGTAATCCAGATGGCACAGGGCGGGTGTCAGGTCGTACAGACCCAGCTCCTGCATCAGCACGCAGATGCCGCATTTGCTGAACCGGGCCTCGTAGCCGCTGCCGTCAGGATACGGGAGGAACTCCATGTTCCACGAATAGGGATTGCGGTCGGCGGCCCTCAAGCGGGCAGTAGCCTTCATACCCGCGATATCCTTCTCCGTAAACTTATTTTTACCGCTCTTGCGGCAGAACCACTGCATCGGCCCTGTCATCATGGCCTTGGCGTAATACTCCGTCAGCTGTTCCACGCTGGGTCGCTGGGGCATGGAGAGGACAAACGCGCCCAGCATCGCGCAGTTGACAATGTTCATCTTAAAACGGTCAGCCTTTTCAAACTCCGGCAGACCGGCGATGATCTCCCGGTATTGGGGCTTGGCCTGCTTCGTGACCGCCTTGGCCACCTCCGGCGCATAGCCCAGCACAGCCGTCAGCTGCGCCTGAAAGGAACCGGAAAACAGTGCCCACATGCCCATGGGCATTCCCGTATATTTCATCGGTGTTCCCCCTTACCGTGTTTTGCTCTCCCGCGTCAGCGGATCATTGTTTAAGAGCGCAGTAGTTAGTCTCTTCTAACCGCTGGGCTTATTCTATCACGGCTCTTTGCCGGTTTCAATAGAAAATTCCGTTTTGGACTTGACAAATACCGACACCTGACTATAATATAACGCTGTAATATAACACTGTTATAACAGGAGAGGCGAATGACAGAAACTAACAGCTCCACGCTGGAGCGGATCCATGCCGCCGCGCAGGCGGAATTTCTGGAAAAGGGTTATCAGGCCGCGTCGCTGCGGAACATCGTCAAGACCGCTGGTGTCACCACCGGCGCCCTGTATGGCTACTACGACAGCAAGGAGGCCCTGTTCGCCGCACTGGTGGACGAGCCGTACCGCCATGTGCTGGACACCTACCGCGCCGCCGTTTTCGGCTTTGAGGCCCTGCGGCCGGAGGAGCAGGAGATGCAGATGGGCAAGGTGGGAAAAGACTGCATGCAGGAGATGCTGGTCTATATGGACGCCCGCCGCCCGGCCTTCCACCTGATACTGGAACGCGCCGAGGGTACGCCCTACGCCGCGCTGATCGACCAGATGGTGACCATAGAGGTCACCGCCACGGAGCGGTACTGCGGCGTGCTGCGCTCCATGGGCAAGACTGTGCCGGACATCGACCGCCGGCTGGAGCACATGCTGGTGACCGGCATGATGAACGCCTACTGCGAGATCATCATTCACGATATGCCGCTGGCCGATGCGCAGCGGTATCTGGAGGAGCTGAGCGACTTCTACACCGCCGGATGGCTGAAAATTATGGGGCAGTGATGCTCTATAATTTTTA
The DNA here is from genome assembly GCA_963593515.1 of Bacteroidaceae bacterium. GTDB lineage: Bacteria > Bacillota > Clostridia > Oscillospirales > Oscillospiraceae > Vescimonas. Next base: position 3,725 of record CAVBAZ010000290.1, on the reverse strand, counting down.
CATAACGGTTAGCTTTCCCTAACCAAAATTCAAGCAGAAAAGAGGACATTGTATGGAAGCCAAAAAGAAAAGCTGGACAAGCGCGCTTTTCGCCTATGCCGAGGGAGAGAAGAAGCAGCTAATCCTGTCCGTTATTTTGTCGGTGCTGAGCGTCATGCTGGGGCTTGTACCGTTTTACTGCATGTACGCGCTCATCTGCCTGTTCGTGGCCGGGACGGCCACGGCGGCGCTGGCCGTCAAATGGTGCCTGCTGGCGCTGCTGGCCTACGCGGTGAAGATCCTGCTGTTCAGCCTGTCCACCGGCACCTCCCACGCCATGGCCTATACCATTCTGGAGGGTCTGCGGCTGCGGCTGGCCGACCGTTTCCTCCACGCGCCTCTGGGCAATGTGGAGAACCACACCATCGGCGAGATCAAGAGCATCATGGTGGACAAGATCGAAAATCTGGAGCCGCCGCTGGCCCACATGATCCCCGAGGGCGCGGGCCATGTGGTGCTGCCCATCGTCAGCATCATCGCGCTGCTGTGCATCGACTGGCGGCTGGCGCTGGCCTCGCTGGTGACGTTCCCCCTGTCCTTCATCTGCATGGGACTGACCTTCAAGATCAGCGGCAAGAACTTCGACAAGTACGACCAGTCCGCCAACTACATGAACAGCACCATCGTGGAGTACATCGAGGGCATCGAGGTCATCAAGGCCTTCGGCCGGGCGGGCGTCAGCTATGAGAAGTACGCCGCCGCCATCAACGATTTCCGCACCTTCGTGGTGAAATGGCTGGCCTCCACCTTCGCCACCATGAAGCTGAGCTTCGCCCTGTTCCCCTCCACCCTGATCGGCACGCTGCCGGTGGCTCTGGCGCTGGCCAATAAGGGTACTATCACCGCCCCGGAGGCCGCGCTGGCCGTCATGCTGTCCATCTCCATGGTGGGGTCTCTCGCCAAGCTGGAGGTGTTCTCCGAGAACATGCGGCAGGTGAAGTTCACCGTGGAGAATCTGGAGGAGTTTCTGGAAATGCCTGAGCTTCCCCAGCCGGAAAAGCGCGCCGATGTCAAGCACACCGACGTGGCGCTGCGGAACGTCCATTTCTCCTACACCGGCGAGGAAAAGGACGAGGTGCTCCACGGCATCGACATGACCCTCCCCGAGGGCAGCTTCACCGCGCTGGTGGGCCCCTCCGGCGGCGGCAAGTCCACTGTGGCCAAGCTGATCGCCCGGTTCTGGGACGTGACCTCCGGCGCCATCACCATCGGCGGCGTCAACGTGAAGGACATGCCCCTGAGCCAGCTGTCGGAGTACGTCAGCTTCGTAACACAGGATAACTTCCTGTTCCGCTGCTCGCTGCTGGAGAATATCCGTCTGGGCAATCCCAGCGCCACCGACGAGGAGGTCAAGGCCGCCGCACGGGCCGCCCAGTGCGAGGAGTTCATCAGCAAGCTGCCCCAGGGCTACGACACGCCCGCCGGTGAGGCAGGCAAGCGCCTGTCCGGCGGCGAAAAGCAGCGTATCGCCATTGCCCGCATGATGCTGAAAAACGCGCCCATCGTCATTCTGGACGAGGCCACCGCCTTCACCGATCCGGAGAACGAGGACAAGATCCAGCGCAGCATCGCCGCGCTGACCCGCGGCAAGACCCTGCTGGTCATTGCCCACCGGCTGTCCACCATCAAGAACGCCGACAATATCGTGGTGCTGCAAAACGGCACTGTTGCCGCGCAGGGCACACAGGAGCAGCTGCTGGAGACCTGCCCGCTGTATCAGGACATGTGGCGTTCTCACATCGGCGCGAAGAACTGGGCGGTATCCACCGCCGCAAAGGAGGCGTAAACCATGTTCAAAACTGTAAAACGTATCATCGACTGGTGCGGTGAATTTAAGGGCAAGCTGTATCTGGGCTTCGTCATGACCTTCTTCTCCCACATTTTCGCCGCCATGCCGCTGGCGCTGGCTGCCTACACCGTGGGCCTGCTGATCGAGTCCCAGAAGGCCGGAACGCTCTTCGATACCTCGTGGATCTGGAAATGCATTGTCATTCAGGTGGCACTGGTGCTGCTCCGCTTCCTCTTTGACTACTTCCGCGCCCGCCTGCAGGAGCCCATCAGCTATCAGCTGACCGCCCGCGACCGTCTGGCCATCGGCGACGCGCTGAAGCGCGTGTCGCTGGGCTACTTCCAGCAGGTCAGCACCGGCAACATTCTAAGCTCCATCACCACAGGCCTGTCCACGCTGGAGAACATGGGCATCCGTATGATCGACAACTTTGTGGGCGGGTATCTGAACTTTCTTGTGATCTTCGTGTGCCTTGCCGTGTGCAGCCCCGTTACGGCGCTGATCGCGCTGGCCGCCGCGCTGCTGTCCCTGCTGTGCATGCTGCTGATCTCTCATTACAGCCGCATCAACTCCCCTGTGGAGGCGCAGGCCAACCGGGACATGACCGGCGCGGTCATTGAGTACGCCCGGGGCCTTGCGGTGGTGAAATCCTTCGGCAAGAGCGGTGCGGCTATGGAGTCCGTCACCAAAGCCATTTCTGACAGCAAGAATATCCACCTGAAGATCGAATGGGGCTACGTCCCCGGCAACGCCCTGCACCTGCTGGCCCTGAAATGCGGCAGTGTGGGGCTGGCGCTGGCGGCGGCTCTCCAGTGCCTGCGGGGCGAAATGAGCTTCTCCCTGATGCTGATGTTCGTGTTCTTCTCCTTCAGCATCTTCGCAAGCCTTGAGCCCATTAGCGACAGCGCCCACACGCTGGGCGTCATCGACGATGCCATGGATCAGCTGGACGCTCTACGGGGCGAGAGTCTGATCGACGCCGACGGCAAGGATGTAAAGCTGGATCATTACGACATCGCCTTCGACCATGTCAACTTCGGCTATGATTCCCGTCAGGTATTGAAGGATGTCTCCTTCACCATCCCCGAAAAGACCTCCACCGCCATCGTCGGGCCTTCCGGCAGCGGCAAGACCACCATTTGCAGCCTGCTGGCCCGGTTCTACGATCCCCAGTCCGGCAGCATCTCCGTGGGCGGCCACGACCTGCGCGAGATGACCTGCGACAGTCTGCTGTCCAATATCTCCATGGTGTTCCAGAACGTGTACCTGTTCCACGACACCATCCGGGCCAATATCCTCTTCGGCAAGCCCGACGCTACCGAGGCCGAGATGATCGACGCCGCCAAAAAGGCCTGCTGCCACGATTTCATCATGGCGCTGCCCGACGGCTATGACACCGTGGTGGGCGAGGGCGGCGGCACCCTCTCCGGCGGCGAAAAGCAGCGCATCTCCATCGCCCGCGCCATCTTGAAGAACGCCCCCATCATCATTCTGGACGAGGCCACCGCCAGCATCGATCCGGAGAACGAGCACCTGATCCAGCAGGCCATCGACCAGCTGACCCTGGGCAAGACCATCATCACCATCGCCCACCGTCTGGCCACCATTCAGAACGCCGACCAGATCTTGGTGGTAGCCGATGGCCGCATCGCCGAGCGCGGCACCCACGCGGAGCTGGTGCAGCAGGACGGCCTGTATCAGCGCTTCACCCAGATCCGCCAACAGGCGGAGGGCTGGCGCATCGCCGCGGAATGACCGGTACAGAACGCCTATAGCCATATACGAAAAATCAGCACCCAATAGGGTGCTGATTTTTTAAGAGCTTAAAAGAAAAAACCGCCATTAGCCGTGTGCCGATAAGACAGTAATTTGAGAAAACTACAAAATCGGCATCTGT